>CAYWSF010000053.1:0-3184 GCA_964460725.1 uncultured Desulfosporosinus sp. | reverse complement strand
AAATCAGAGGGCTTGTTTCTCCTTCTTCGGCAATACCTGTATACCCCTTTATATATGTAGTGGCTCTTGGCGTATTGGGACTTGGTTTAGTCATAGTGTACCAGTTCTTGGTTTCTTGTCGTGAGGCAGCGGGGAACGAGACCGGTAAGATCTTGGTGGGGAACGAAACGGCTAAGAAGGTGGCCTAATTGAGCGCTTTTTTAGTCGGGTTAATTGGCATCGCTTTATTTTTTGTATTAATCATGTTGCGTATGCCAATTGCCTATGCCATGGCACTTATTGGCTTTGGCGGATTTGCTTATCTTACTTCTATATCGGCATCTTTAGACATGGTGGCTAAAGAAATATATAATACCTTTACTTCTTATTCACTTAGTGTTATTGCCATGTTTGTTTGGATGGGTTTTCTGGCTTATTATTCAGGAATAGGCACTAACCTATATATCTTTGCTAATAAAATGATTGGTCATTTGTCCGGTGGTCTGGCAATAGCAACACAAGTAGCTTGTGCTATTTTTGGTGCCATTTGCGGCTCCAATACCGCAACAGCGGCAACAATGGCGGCCATCGCGCTACCCGAGATGGATAAATATAAGTACGACAAATCACTATCCACAGCCAGTGTTGCTGCGGGGGGAGTGATCGGAATTCTGATCCCTCCAAGTGTAATTTTTATTGTATATGGTACTGCTACAGAACAGTCTGTAGGAGCTCTTTTTATGGCAGGTGTTCTGCCCGGAATTCTCCTTACACTCTTAAACATTGGTGTAATTTACGTGCTCACTTCGCGCAACCCAAAATTAGGACCGGTTGGGAGCAAAGCAACCTGGAGAGAAAGGATTCATTCTCTGCGGGGAGGGCTGTGGGAGGCTTTAACTGTCTTTCTTCTTTCAATTGGCGGTCTCTTTGCCGGATGGTTTACACCTACTGAGGCAGGTGCTGTAGGCGCCTGCGGTATTCTGGCTGTCAGTCTGGTAGGAAAACGGCTCAGTTGGGAAAAGTTAAAAAACTCCTTATTTGATACTACCCGAACTACTGCTATGATTATGCTAATGCTTGCCGGTGCTGTAATTTTTGGTCGTTTTATCGCCATTAGCAGAGTGCCTTTTGAACTGGCAAGTTGGGTCGGGTCTCTTTCTTTGCCACCGATTGCCATTATGTGCATAATACTTTTCATTTACCTGATACTCGGTTGCTTTATTGATGCTTTGGCACTGGTTTTACTTACTGTTCCTATATTTTTTCCTATAGTGGTTAATACCCTGGGCTATGATCCGATTTGGTTTGGAGTTATTATGGTTTTAGTAGTAGGTATGGGTGTTATTACCCCTCCGGTAGGGATGAATGTTTATATAGTTAAAGGAGTTGTACCGGATGTTCCTTTAGAAACAATATTTAAAGGAATATGGCCATTACTGCTCTCAATAATAGTCTGTTTAATTCTGCTGTTGATATTTCCTCAAATTGCTACTTTTTTACCAAATCTGCTGCAAGGAAGATAATTGGGTTGTCTTAATAATATAAAGCATCAAGTCTGATTAATATTTTAATGCAATAACTGTTAAGATAGTGACAAAATGTAGTTACAAAATGAATTACAAGTTTCAGAAGAACTCTTAGGCTTAGCGTAATCTGCTAAGCCTAATTTTAATGCCCTGAAAAAGTATTAAAAGTATTGTTAACATGGTTCTTGAAACTTGCTTTTTCTTAGATTATCGCGCGATTACTAAACATAACCAATCATTTCCGCTGATATCTTTACAAGAGACGGACATGTATGATCCATAGAATTACAATTTACCCTGATGGGAAAAACATGATCAGGATTAAATATATTATTTTTGAAGTATGGGAAAAACACGGTTATGGCATTGTTATTTACAGTTGGCTGAACAATCATATCTCCTGTAATCCTTATTATGGACGAATAGGTTTTTTTAAAGCTATCATCGACATCATCATTTTCTTTTTTTTCTTCATCTTCCTCATCATTACCTACATCTTCTTCATCCTCATCGACCTCATCGACCTCATCGACCTCATCGTCATCTTCCTCATCGTCATCTTCATCTTCATCTTCATCTTCATCCTCATAATCATAACAACAATCGTCTTTATCGAAATCGGCAGCGACTTCATTGAAGTATAACTCATTATCGTTATTATCATCGTCGTTATCATCGTCGTTATCATCGTCGTTATCATTATACACAGCGAATTCATCCTCGATAGGTTCAGTGTAATAATCTTCATTTGTGTTTTTTATTAGTTCGTCATTATTACCGTCTGAAGCGTTGGCTTCATAGTTATTGCTTAATGCTTCAATAAGCCAGCTTTTATTTTCTTCATTATGCATATTCTCACACCTTCTTAATCTAATAATTCACTCGCTCTTCTTTATGAACACAAGTAGATAAAAATTGCCCCCGTGTAATATATGGAGCATTTAGAAAATTGGGAACCAGACAGTTTTCCAAGTGTTTTCCAATGATATGGAATTAAATTGAAGAACCAAAATTCCCAATGGGACATACACTATAACATTAAGGGGGAAAAGATTATGGAGCCAATTTCCATAGGCCAAATAAGAAAGTTGATAGATGGGATATTAATTCAAGGATCAGACAATCTGCCGATTCTAAATGCCGCATACTATACTGAAATGATGCATAAACCGAATACTGTTTTATTTTTAGTCAGAAACCGATATGGTTGCCGGGTTGGGTGTTGATGTGCTCATTACAGTTGGTACAATGTCAGAGTAAATTGCCAGGCAAGCAGTGAAAAAGGGGTTAAATGCTGAAATATATAGCTATCCGGATATACAAGGTGTATTTGAGTTCCTCGTACCGTTATTAGATCAAAACACACTGCTGCTTATTAAATGCTCAAGTAAAGATCTGGCCATTCGGGGCTTAATAAAACAATTAATGCCTGTGTAGAATCTGGTAAGAGGAGAGATTATGGAAAACTATAGTATTTGCCAAACAAAATTTAATACTATAAAAAGTTTTGCGAATGATGCAGGTCGGGAACGGGTGCTTATATTTAACCAAGCGAGTGCAGTTTGGTTTGCTGCTTTTATCACAATACAGTCAAAGATGATCCCGATCGGTTGTGCCTGCTGTGTCATTAAGGGTCAAGAAGCTTTATTCAGAGGTATCTTTGTGCAAAAGCCCTATCG
>CAYWSF010000052.1:0-8792 GCA_964460725.1 uncultured Desulfosporosinus sp. | reverse complement strand
GGCATGTTAAAATTTAAGTAATATGCGAAGTCCATCTATAAGCCGAGTTCTGTCCCTCCGTACGGAGGTGATGATCATCTATCTCGAACCGCCGTTACCGACGGCCTCTAGCGACCTTACCCGGGAACAGAAAACGGGCCGTTTACAGTTCCCCTATTCAGTCTTGCTCCAAGTGGGGTTTACATGGCCAGCCAGTCACCTGACTGCCGGTGAGCTCTTACCTCGCCTTTCCACCCTTACCTACTCGGAGGTCAGTCGTCGGAAGCCAGATGCCGGATTAGAGTAATTCTGACCTCAGTTATGGCCTCTGACAACTGACCTCCGTTATCGGCGGTATCTCTCTGTTGCACTTTCCTTAGGGTTGCCCCCACTGGGTGTTACCCAGCACTTTGCCCTGTGGAGCTCGGACTTTCCTCAGAGACGACCTTTCGGTCCTTGCCTCCGCGATCATCTGATTAACTTCGCTGAATTATCATACTAAAAAAACACGTTTTGGTCAAGAGATCCAAGGCGAACGATTTGTTTCACTTACACGAATTTCAATTCCTTGAAGGGATTCTTCAGCAGTCAGATAATGATACATTGCTTGCAGCATAGGTGCCTCACTCAGAAAATGTCCGAGATCGCCGACCGCCATGCCACCTTCAAGAGCGTCCAAGGCACTATGATGGTCAACGTCACCGGTAATAAGCAAATCAGCACCTTTAAACAACGCTTTCTGAATAAAGCCGGCGCCGCTGCCATTGACAATGGCTACCTTGCGCACCATATGTTCCGACGACCCCGCCAGGCGGGTGCCGGCTGAATTATTGGGTTGAGCAAAGATACCGAGCAAATTCAAGTTATCCAAAAAGTTTTGCCAGACAGCCGTTAATTTTTCCGGCTCCGGCAGATAGCCAATTATCCCATAGCCGCGTGCCTCTTCACCATTGCTTTCACGCGCTGTTTCTGACAAAGTTTTCATATCTCTTAAGCCTAGCACATCCCCCAGTGCCCGGCTGGAAGAAAATGTAGACTGGTCTAAATTCGTATGGGCTGCGTAATAACCGATTTGATACTGCAAAAGCCGCAGCGGGATCTGAGCCGCCCTATTATCGGCCCGCAAATTTTTCAGGGGCCGAAAAATGATCGGGTGATGCGCGACAATCAACTGTGCGCCATAGGCCTTGGCTTCTTCGACCACTGCCATAGTTCCGTCTAGGGTGACGAGGATGCGCTCAACAGGGGTTGAGCCGCTCCCGACAAGCAAGCCGACATTGTCCCAATCCTCGGCCAATGATTTGGGAGCTATTTTTTCGATGATTTGTGCGACCAATTCCGTTTTTACTGCCATATTTGTAATCCCTCCGCCACTGCCAATTCGGCAGATACTTCTTTAATTTTTGCGATAATCTCCGGGCTGTCAGACTTTTTCATTTGTTCTAATCTTCTTGCCAGCATACTCTTGTAGTCGTTTATATAGCATTTCAAGCGGTCCGTCCGTTCTTCCAGAACAAGCGGTCCAAAATGCCAAACGAGTTTCCCGGCCAGGCTGGGAAATTCTGCGGTTAGGCAATTCTTATTTTCAAGGATAGGGTGCAGGCGCTGTATCCATCGGCGCTCGAGTGTTTGCAGCTCGGCTTTATTCCAACCCGCATACTTTGAATAAGCCATCACCACATAAATGCGGTTTTCTTCTTTCACCAGCTTTTCTGCCTTAAGCCGCCAACCGTTATCCAGTAATGTCAAACGGACGGCTTCCTCGGCACCTTGGGGTTGCAGGACAAGATCCAGTACTGACTCCAAAACATCCGGCCGGGCAGAAAGGATATCCAGCATGGTCCTGCCGCCCATCCCCGCAAGCGTTAAAACATCTACTTCCCTGGGCGCAAGCGGCTTTAAGCCGTCACCAAGCCGTACATCAATGACTGCTTCCAAACGGTGTGCTTTTACAGCAGCTAAGGCTGATTGGTACGGACCGTCATGAACGTCAATGGCCACTGCCTTTGATATCCGCCGCGCTTCACAGAGGGCGATAGGCAAATAAGCATGATCTGTCCCGATGTCCCCGAGCTTTGCATTGGCGGATACAAAGGAGGCGACCGTTTGCAGGCGGGGACCGATGGGAAGCGGTATAGACATAATTCACCTCATTATTATAGTATGAAAAATATAGTGTGGAAAGGCTCTTACTCAAAGACAACGCCAGATGCCTAAGCCAAATTATGTCAATTTCACAGCTTAAAAGCGTTGACTTTACGGGATACCATATTTAACGAATGCGTCAAAAATTAGTATTTGGGTAAGAGCCGGGTGAAATACCTTGCAATACAAAGTAATACAAATAGTGAACCCGGCAAGTATCCACATTGCCATGATGAGTTCATTATAATTATTTCCCGTATACTTGTCTAGTATTGCTAAGTAAATTATTTAAACGTTGTCTTTCTGATGAAAAAAGGAGATGAAATGAAAAGAAATTAAAAGGAAATGAAAAGGCAATTAAATTAGCGAGGGAGCTGAATTAAGAAAATATGAAAACGCGCATTACGGAACTTCTGAGCATAAAGCATCCGATTATTCAGGGAGGTATGCAGTGGCTGTCGCGGGCGGAACTGGCAGCGGCAGTATCCAACGCCGGAGGACTGGGCATTATTACTGCTGCTACTCAGCCCGGTAAAAAAGAATTAATTGCGGAGATTCGAAAGACCAGAGGTTTAACAGATCAGCCTTTTGGCGTAAACATCTCCATGCTTCCGGGAGTGGGCTCATTGGAGGCCGCGCAACAATATTTCGAAGCAGTAATTGAGGAGAAGGTAGCTGTGGTGGAAACATCCGGTCGTAATCCGGAAGATTTTATCTCTGTCTTAAAGCAAGCCGGGATTAAGGTGATCCACAAAGTACCGGCTGTGCGTTTTGCCCAAACAGCCGAGCAGGCCGGAGTAGACGCTGTCACCATTGTGGGCTTCGAATGCGGCGGCCATCCGGGAATGGATGATGTCACTTCCTTAGTGCTGATACCCAAGGCGGCGGATAACTTAACCATCCCGGTAATTGCCGGCGGTGGATTTATGGATGCCCGCGGTTTGGTGGCGGCCTTAGCTTTGGGGGCAGAGGGGATAGTGATGGGTACCCGGTTCGTGGCCAGCACGGAATGCTTAGCCCATCCGAACTTTAAAGCGTGGATGCTGCAAGCCAAGGAAACCGATACTGTCATAATCCAACGTTCTATTCGTAATGCAGCCAGGGTCATGAAAAATGCCTGTGCCGAGGAAGTTCTGAAGATGGAAGCCCAGGGAGCCGGCTTGGCGGAGATTCTTCAGGCAGTGAGCGGGCAGGCCGGCCGCCGCTGCCTGTATGAAGGCGATATCGAAGGCAGCACTTTTGCTATGGGCCAGTGTGTCGGATTAATTAAGGAGATTAAGCCGGTCAAGGAGCTGATCGACCAAATTATGTCCGAAGCAGCAGGTATTTTGGATCAGTTACAGGGTTTACGTCTGATTTAAGATTGATCAATATAATGAGTTAATATAATCGCAATACCACAAGATTCGGCGGAGGACTACAATGAGAATAAATAGTCATCCTTGAGATAACAGTGACAGGGGGACAGTGTAACTGACACGAATACCCATGTATAGTTAAAATGACTAAAGAGGTGATTTACGTGCCAAGAGCGGCAATAAACAAAAGTACAGCTGGGATATACCAATGAGAGGAATAAACCCGTCAAACAATTTTTGAAGAAGAAGGGTGATCTTTCAAAGGGCGCAAGTGACAGCAACCCTGTCCCCTTGTCACGCCAAGATTGTGAGGACAGCCTTATTGTTTTAAATTTGAGAATTTGCATCACTTCTTTGAATAAGATATGATGGTCATAAAGGAGGTGTAAGAGTTTCCAAATGGCCACTCAATATCTTTAATACGGTAATTACGGTAATAAAGAATAGAAAAAGGGGTGTGTGTTGGATGCAATTTAAGGACACAGGGCGTAGCACGCGGATTGAATTATCTAAAATGGCGAAAATACTGGATATGAAGTTTATCGGTTATAATCCCAAAGCTCAACAGGTGTCGTTGGAGGTTCAGGGGAAAGGGGTTACTTATCCCTTGGAAGAGTTTATTCAATATTATAATAGAAGGTCGGCGACGACTTAAACATATACTTGATGCGGCCTGACACAGGCTAATCCGGACTCGAATTACAGAAAGATCTCTCACTAAAGGCAGTGAGGGATCTTTTTATAATACACGCGAATTGTACAATGATTTGAACGCTGATGTACAATGGAGTAAAATGTTTTTGAATTGAATGTTTTTCGCAGATTTAGGACGATGGATTAGGATTTTAAGACAGCAGTTTGGAGGAAATACCATGCGGATTATGGGATTGGATTATGGCTCGAAGACAATTGGCGTGGCAGTCAGTGATGCTTTTTTTTGGACGGCTCAGGGGGTTAAGACTATTAAACGTTCCAAGAAGGAGTTCGATGAGTTGCGCGAACTCCTTCGTGAGTATGAGGTGATAGAGATCGTAATCGGCTACCCCAGGAATATGAATGGAACGGCGGGACCCCGTTGTGCAGCGACAGAAAAGTTTGCCGCGGCTTTGCGTTTGGAGTTTGGGCTTCCGGTAGAGTTGTGGGATGAGCGCTTAAGCACGGCGGCGGCAGAGCGGACGCTGCTGGAAGCGGATGTATCGCGTGCGAAACGAAAACTGGTGATTGATAAAATGGCGGCGGTTTTAATCCTGCAAGGTTATTTGGATCATCGGCAGAAGAAAATTACCCCACGGTAAGTTGACAATCGTAATCTGCAATAGTACAATGTCCATATCTTTGATAAGAGGTGAATTACAATGACCGACCATACACATGACCATGACCATGATCATGATGATAATGGCTTTGAGGAGTTTGACACAGTCATACTCACAGATGATGAAGGACAAGACCACGAATTTCTTCATCTTGATACCCTGGAACTTGATGGTTCAACATACTACGTATTGATGCCTATTTTGGAAGAAGATTTCCAAAGTGAGGATGGCGATGAGGCCATCATTCTTAAACTTGGCAGAGATCCGCAGGGTGGAGAAATCCTGATCGACATCGAAGATGATGAAGAGTGGGAAAAAGTAGCTGACGTTTGGGAAGCCATGGTGGAGTCTGAGGAAGTATAATCTGTGTATTGGAAAATCGGCAAAGGTACATAAGAATAACCCGCCGGGTCATCTCGGCGGGTTATTTTTGAATTGACAAAAGGATCTAGGTTAGGCAATAAACTGAATAAACTGGAAGAAAGACGTGTTCTATTGTACAATAAAATAGAGGAGCAATGATTGATTGCTGAAAAGCGGTCGGGGGTTCTTTAAATGCAGACAGAAAGAGAGAGGGAGAATATGTCCCCAAGGAAAAAAAAGAAGCGCCGCATACGGGGGTTTATTCTTGTTTTCTTAATCGGAAGCATGGGATTGCCGGCTTGGTGGAGTTGGGCCTCAGAACCTTACTCTTCCACAGGTGACAGTGTAAAGATTACTGTTCATCCAGGAACAACAGTCGCCCAATTAGCAGAAGAATTACAACAGGGCCATTTAATTCGCAGTACCTGGGCATTTCGATATATTGCCCGTACCCAACCGGATTTCAAAATTTATACCGGCACTTACCAAATAGCCTCGTCCATGTCCCCCCATGAAATAATCAAACTTTTCATGAACAGTTCGGCCGCTGTGGATATCGTCCGGGTGACTATTCCAGAGGGTTTTACCACGCCCCAAATAATGGAACTCTTAGTGCAAAAAGGAATTGGCAGCGAAGAGGAATTCACAAAAGTAGTCACGGAAGATAAATTTGCGTACCCGTTTTTGAAGGATGCGCCCAAGGGAATTCACCGCTTGGAAGGCTATTTGTTTCCTGATACATACGACTTTTATGATAATGCCGACCCACACGCAGTAATTGAGCTGTTGATGCAGCGGTTTATGAAAGAACTGACACCTGAGACCGAAAAGCAGCTGGAGGCCATTCAACTAACCGTTCCTCAATGGGTAACCATTGCCTCCCTAGTGGAAAAAGAAGCTGTTAAAGAAGCGGATCGCCCTTTAATTGCTTCAGTAATAATGAATCGCTTAAAGCTTAACAAGCCGCTGCAAATTGATGCCACAATTCAGTTTTTACTGGACAAACCGAAGCCGAAACTCTATAACAAGGATCTGCAGATTCCTTCTCCCTATAATACTTATCTTCACTTAGGCTTACCGCCGGGGCCAATTGCGAATCCTGGGCGTGCCTCCTTGCAGGCGGTATTGCACCCTGCTCAAACGGATTACCTTTACTATGTGGCAAAAGGAGATGGCTTTCATGCTTTTTCCAAGACCTTTGGCGAGCATCTGAAAAATGTGGAACTATATCAGTAGAAGAGGCAGACTTTTGCCTGTAGACCCCTAAATTGCAGTGTAAGGGGTTCTCTGGCAAAAATCTGCCTTCCATTTGTTTATTGTCATATTGTATATTGTAGTTATTGGTGTATGGCTCTATTGCGCACTGCTTATTTACGCACCATTAATCGTTTAATTGCCTGATCAAGTCCATCAAGAGTTAATTCATACATTGGAAAAATCTCACGCACCATTTTGAGCGTTTGCGCTCCCCAACGGTAATCCCAATATTTCTCTGAAGAAGGATTGAGCCAGACGTTATGCGGGAACTTTCTGGCGAGACGTTTTAACCAGACAATCCCGGGTTCGTCGTTGTGAAGGTCCCAATAGATGACCCCGTCTTTCATCAGCAGTTCGCTCGGAGCCATGGTGGCATCGCCGATGATAATTAATTTGTAGTCTGAGTTGAGCAAACGCATGATAGCGTCTGTTTTAACAGCTTTCTTGGGATCTATTGACGAATCAAAATACAAATAGTCGTAGATGCAGTTGTGGAAGTAATAGAACCGCAAATCCTTGAAATGGGATGCCTTATGCACCGCTGTAAACAATTGGCCGCAGATATTGGAATGAGGGGTCATCGAACCACCGATATCCATTAACACGATCACCTTGACCGTGTTCCGGCGCGGCCTTGTCCAGACAAGAGTTAAGCGGCCGGCATTTTTACAGGTCTCATCAATCGTATCGTCTAAGTCCAGTTGATCTTTTGCTCCATCAACGCGCGTACTAAACTGACGTAAACGGCGCAAGGCGACTTCAAACTGACGAACTCCGATGGTTTTATCATGGCGATAGTCCTTATAATTACGTTCAGCGGCTACTTTTACCGCAGATCGTCCGTATGACTCACCGCCAATTCTCATTCCGCCCGGATGGAAACCGGAGTGGCCGAAGGGCGAAGTGCCGCCCGTGCCGATCCAGTGATTGCCGCCATGATGAGCGCCGTCCTGGGTGCGCAAACGTTCTTCCAAAGCCGCCTTTAAGCTTTCCCAATCCGGTAGGCCTAATTTACGTAAGAGCTCTTCGCGTTCTTCTTCCGAGAACATTTTGGCAGGCAAAGGGTTTGCCATCCATTCGTTAACCATGTCCAATAATTTGTCCGGGGTTTCTATGCCGTGGAAATATCTCTGAAAAGCCACATCATACTGATCAAAGTAACTTTCACTTTTCACCATGATGGCTCGGCCTAAGTAGTAAAATCCGGACAGGCTGGAATCTGTTAAACCGGCCGACATCGCCTCCATCAAGGTCATCCATTCAGTGATCGAAACAGGAACGCCCTCCTGACGCAGTGCATAAAAAAAGCTTGTAAACATGGCTTACCAGCGCCTTGCCCGAGACGTATCCGCCCCGCGTGTATCGCGCAAATGCAGTTGTTTCAAGGCTAGGTCGAAATCCTGGTTCTTTTTCAACAAAGCCCCTAAGAAAGGGATCTCCTTGTAAATACTGGCCGGTTCAATACCGCCGATCGTCAAGGCTTGAACCCAATCAAGCAGTTCGCTGGTACTGGGCTTTTTCTGTAAACCGGAAACACTGCGCAGCCAATAGAAGGCTCTTAATGCTTCATCAAGTAAACGCTTTTTCAAATCAGGATAATGGGTATACACAATTTCTTCCATCATCTCTTGATCGGGAAAGTCAATATAGTGAAAAATACAACGTCGTAAAAAAGCATCGGGCAATTCTTTTTCAGCGTTGCTCGTAATGATTACGATTGGCCGTTGTTTTGTTTCAATGGTTTCCCCGGTTTCCGGGATGGAAAAGCTCATGACATCTAATTCCCAGAGTAAATCATTGGGAAATTCCAGGTCAGCCTTATCAATTTCATCAATCAAGAGCACAACCCGCTCGTCAGATGTAAAGGCGTCACCTAGTTTGCCTAACTTGATATAGCGTTTAATATCCGAAACATTATGTTCACCGAATTGGCTGTCATAGAGGCGCTGGACAGTATCATAGACATAGAGGCCGTCTTGCGCTTTTGTAGTGGACTTAATATTCCAAATAATTAAGCGCAGGCCAAGAGAATGGGCAATACTTTCCGCTAAGACTGTTTTGCCTGTGCCGGGTTCTCCTTTAATTAAGAGTGGTCTTTTTAAGGCAACTGAGATGTTAACACTGTTCCGGAGATCATTAGACACGATATAATCCTCAGTTCCCTGATAGACTAATTGTTCAGACATATGAATGTTTCCTCCTCAACATCCTGAAAAACTTCTTATACTACCTATCCTATAGCGACGGTTACCATATTTTTATAATACCATATATTGCTTTATGTTTAAAGTTCAAACATATTTATTAGAGTCTGTTACAAAAAACTAAAAAGTGCCGAACGTGAGTTCTTTGAGGAAATAATTACACCCCTGTC
>CAYWSF010000051.1:0-8829 GCA_964460725.1 uncultured Desulfosporosinus sp. | reverse complement strand
CCTCTGGTGGATGTCAGTTTGCCGGAAGAGGAACGGAGTATTATCGCGGAAGTCCTTCAATGTCATGCGGAGAAGTTTGTCGAATTTCATAAACTTCGTACTCGTAAAGCCGGCCCGGAAAGACATGTGGATTTGCATTTGGTAGTTGATAAGTATACTTCAGTCGCTGACGTTCATGATCTGTGTGATTTGATCGAGCAAGAAATTAAATTAGAATTGAAGAGGACTCATGTTTTGATTCACGCTGAACCTTGTAGTACTATGTATACGGAATGTCCGGCCAAAGACGGACTGGATACCTTCTGCCGGCGATGCCAAAGCAGAGGTCAGAAGTCGGAAGTTGGAAGTCGGAGGCCAAGTCAGAGGTCGGAAGTCAGAGGTCGGAAGTCAGAAGTCAGAAGTCAGAAGTCAGAAGTCAGAAGTCAGAAGTCAGAAGTTAGAAGTTAGAAGTTTAGAAGTTAGAAGTCAGAGGTTAGAGGTTAGAAGTTAGAGGTTAGAAGTTAGAGGTTAGAGGCCAAGTCGGAAGTCGGAGGTTGGAAGTTTTAATAATTATGGCTTGGAGGAGTAGATTTGGAACGAATATGGTCTGTGCAACAATTATTTGAGCAAACATCGGTAAAACTCCATAATTACCTGGGGATTTCTCCGGTTGTGGCTGATATTTTGGCTAAGAGGGGGATTTCCCAGCCTGCTGATGCTGCTGAGTTCCTGCGCCCAACACTTTTAAATTTGCCTTCACCGTTTTGTTTTCAAGATATGAACAAAGTGGTCGAGCGCTTATCGCTGGCCTTAAAGCAAAAAGAGAAAGTACTTGTCTATGGAGATTATGACGCAGACGGCATAACGAGTACTTCATTGCTATACATAGTACTAAGCGGTTTGGGCATAAATGCTGTCACTTATATTCCCGACCGTCAGAATGAGGGATATGGATTAAATAATCAAGCGATCGAGCGTGCTGCCAAGGCAGGCGTGAGTGTGCTTATTACCGTTGATTGCGGGATCACGGCTGTAGCCGAAGCAGCATTCGCCCAAACCTTAAATATCGATGTGATCATTACTGATCATCATGAACCAAGCGAGTTTTCGCCGGATGTTTATGGGATATTAAACCCCAAAATAAACAATTCCGGTTACCCGTTTCGCGAACTGGCCGGTGTTGGCGTGGCGTTCAAATTAGCGCAAGCCCTATTCCAATCCCTGGGAAATAGTAAATTAGGCATACACTCCGAACGTGAATTTTTGGATTTGGTGGCATTAGGGACAATCGCCGATATAGTCCCTTTGGTGGGAGAAAATCGTATTTTAGTCCATCAGGGGCTTTTGCAGATGGAAAAGACGCTTAATGTGGGCCTAAAGGCTCTGCTTAAGGAGTGTGGACTAATCGGTAAAACGCTTAAAGCGGGCCAAATAGGCTTCATGGTTGCACCGCGGATTAACGCATCCGGACGAATGGCCAGTGCAAAAGCGGGGCTGGAACTGCTCCTGACGGAAGACGCAGAGCGTGCTGATGAGCTTGCTCGTTTCTTAACGCAGGAGAATCAGCTGCGTCAAAAAATCGAGAGTGAGATTCTGGCTGAAGCAATTTCCATGGTGGAACAGAAGCCTTTGCCCAGAGTAATTGTACTTTCTTCTAACCGGTGGCATCATGGAGTGATCGGGATTGTCGCCTCTCGTTTAGCGGACCGGTATTATCGCCCTGTTTTTATGATTGTCGAAGAAGGAAAAGAAGCCAAGGGCTCAGCGCGGGGGATTCCGGGATACCCTGTATTGGAACAAATCACAACTCAGGCTGAACTCTTGATAAATTTCGGCGGGCATCGGGCGGCAGCAGGATTTTCCCTCCTTACTGAAGATATTGAAAAATTTAGGGCAGGATTGAATAAACAAGTGACGGCTTTTCCGGAAACTCTATTTCAGCGCGAGTTGGTAATTGATTGTCGAGTGTCTCTTGACGAAGTGACAGGCGATTTGCTCCACGAAATTGAACAGCTGGCGCCATTCGGTTTTGGAAATCCCGGTCCGGTTTTGGCGTGTAAAGAAGTACCGGTATATTCTATCAGTGCGGTTGGTAAGGAGCGCAGTCATTTAAAAATTCGTTTCGGATCCCGGGGAGAAAAAGAAGCGATTGCTTTTCGTTCCGGAGAACGGATAAATGAGCTGAACGAAGAAAAAACATTGGATGTGGCATTTTCTTTAGATTGGAATTCCTTTCGCGGGCAAGACAGTGTACAATTAATAATTAAAGATATCCAAGCTATAGCAATTTGGCAAGAGTGTACTTCTTTAATGAAAGAAGGCAATAGCAGCGTTCGTCAGGAAATTGCCGTGACAATTGAGCAACCGAAGACAGAGCGGTCGGAAGACCGGCGTAATTTAGCTCCTAAAGAGCGGCTAACACCTTTTTTAGCACGCGAAGAGCTTATTCAGATATACAGAGAACTTTTGGGCAGGGCGAAAATAGTTAATCCCTTTCCCTTTGAGTGTGATTCGAAAATCACCGGTTCAAAACGAATCGCTCTGAAGATTTTCGAAGAATTGGGGCTTATTCGTTGCCTTGGAGGAACAGGTGAGATGGTATTGGAATGGATTCCAGCCCGGAGAAAGTTAGAACTCGAATCTTCTTTACGCTATCGAAATTCGAAAGTGCGTGTTGGCAGGGCAACAAAGCTTTAAGATATAGATTTATTAAAATAGGTAAAAATGTCGGAAAGGGGGGCGCCAATGTTTTACGCGGAGTTAAGAATAAAATTGCAGAAGAAAGCTCCACAGGTACGTTTGGAAATTGTAGACAAAGCTTATGAATTTGCAGAAGAAGCACATCGAAATCAACAACGAAACTCCGGGGAAGACTATATTTTGCATCCCCTTAAAGTGGCAGATATTTTAGTAGAACTAGGAATGGATGAAGCCACCATTGCTGCTTCCCTGCTCCACGATGTAGTGGAAGATACATCTTTTACACTCGCGGATGTTGAAAAGGAATTTGGTTCGGAAATCGCTTTGCTTGTCGACGGCGTGACCAAGCTCGGACGAATTGAATATAAGAGTAAGATGGAGCAACAGGTGGAGAATTTGCGCAAGATGTTTTTGGCCATGGCTAAGGATATTCGCGTGATTCTCATTAAGTTGGCGGATCGCCTGCATAACATGCGCACCTTGAAATATCATTCCCTTGAAAAGCAAAAAGAAATCGCTCAGGAAACCCTTGAAATATTTGCGCCTTTAGCAGACCGGCTGGGAATTTTCAGAATCAAGTGGGAATTGGAAGATCTTTCGTTTAGATATCTGAAGCCACAGGAATACTATGATTTAGTTGATGGAATTTCTTTGAAGCGGCAGGAGCGTGAAGCCTATATCAATGAAGTCATTGTTCAATTGCGTGAACGGTTGAATGAAGCGGTAATACATGCGGACATAGCCGGGCGCCCTAAGCATTTTTACAGTATTTATCGTAAAATGATTAATCAGAATAAAGAACTGAACGAAATTTACGATCTGATAGCGGTTCGAGTGATTGTTGAATCTGTCAACGATTGTTATGGAGCACTGGGCATTATCCACACTTTATGGAAGCCTTTACCGGGGCGTTTTAAAGATTATATTGCCATGCCCAAACCCAATATGTATCAGTCCTTGCATACAACTTTGATTGGAGCTTACGGCGAACCTTTTGAAATTCAGATCCGGACGTTTGAAATGCACCGTACGGCTGAATATGGTATTGCTGCCCATTGGAAGTATAAAGAAGGAAGTAATAAAGAAGGCGGTAATAAGGAGAGCGGTAATAAAGCAACAAGCGTTAGATTTGAGCAAAAGCTTTCCTGGCTGCGTCAATTGTTGGAGTGGCAGCAGGATTCCCGGGATGCCGGAGAATATATGGAATCTCTTAAGATTGACTTATTTTCGGATACTGTTTTTGTGTTTACGCCCCAGGGAGATGTAGTTGAGCTGCCGGCGGGTTCTTGTCCGGTTGATTTTGCTTACCGTGTTCATACGGATGTGGGGCATAGTTGTGTGGGGGCGAAAATTAACGGACGGATCGTTCCACTCGAGACAAAATTGGCAAATGGGGATATACTGGAGATACTTACGGCAAAGCAAGGGGGAGCTCCCAGCCGGGATTGGTTATCATTTGTTAAAACTTCGCAAGCCAAGAGTAAGATACGTCTATGGTTTAAGAAGGAGCAACGGGAAGACAACATCGCGCGTGGCCGTGAAAGTTTGGAGCGTGAGGTTCGTAAACTCGGACTTGAACCAGGCAATATTTTAAAACAAGAATGCCTCTTAGCAATCGGTAAGAGCCAAAATTTAGTTGGGCTGGACGATGTATATGCTGCGGTCGGAGACGGTGCCCTGTCTCCCAATAAAGTTTTGGGACGCTTGCGGGAGAAACTGTCAAAGGAAGAACGGGAAAAGTTACAGCTTGCCGCATTCCAGCAGGGGGAGGAAAAGAAACCGAGCCCTTACGGAAAAGCTTCCCATGGGGTCCAAGTTAAAGGGGTAGATAACGTTTTGGTGCGTTTTTCACGGTGTTGTAATCCTCTGCCGGGGGATGACATAACAGGCTATATTACCAGGGGTCGGGGGGTTTCTATTCACCGCAGGGACTGCAGCAATATCCTCAGCCATACGCAAGAAGAGCGTGAACGAGTGGTGGAGGTAATGTGGGCTGAAGAGGTTGATTCTACTTATCCTGTGGATATTCGAATATATGGCAAGGATAAACCGCGCCTGGTTACCGAAGTGATGAACACGGTATTAGATACACGCACCCATATTTTGGGGATAAATGCCTGGGTTGGAAAGAATAGTATTGCTAATATTCAATTGCGCGTCGAGATCCGGAATGTGGAACAACTTAAAATGGTAATGCAAAAAATTCGTAAGGTTCAGCACATTACGAATGTTGAGCGGGTTTATTCAGGAGGAAAATAATAATGCGTAGTGTTGTGCAGCGTGTTAAGCGGGCGGCAGTGACAGTGAAAGGAGAAAACGTGGGAAAAATCTCCGTTGGTCTCTTGGTCCTGTTGGCTGTTGGGCAAAATGATCAAGAAAAGGATGTAAACTGGATGGCGGATAAACTGGCAGGCCTGCGGATCTTTGAAGATGAAGAGGGGAAAATGAACCGTTCCGTTGGTGATGTGAGCGGCGAAATCCTGGTAGTTTCTCAATTTACACTTTACGGTGATTGCCGCAGCGGTAAACGTCCCAGCTTTACGGGAGCGGCACCGCAGGAACGAGCCAGGGCCTTGTATGAACTTTGCGTGGAAGCCTTGCGCAGCCGCGGAATCAAGGTAGAGACAGGCGTATTTCAGGCTCAGATGGATGTGGAACTGCTTAACGATGGACCGGTGACTTTACTGTTGGATAGTGAAAAGAAATTTTAGATTAGGAGTGATCGTAAAAAATGATTGAAGGACGAATTATGGGTTACATGGGAGCAAATTGCTATTTGTTTGCTTGTGCGGAAACGAAAAAGGCAGCAGTAATTGATCCCGGAGGAGATGCTAAAAAAATTTACAAATGGGTTATGGATAAAGGCCTCACGGTGCAGTATATTCTGCTTACTCATGGACATGTGGATCATATAGGCGGGGTAGCTGAGCTGAGAAAACTTTTGGGGAACGTTTTAGTGGGGATTCATGAAGCGGATGCGGGTATGCTTACAGACACGAGGCAAAATCTTTCTGTTTTTATGGGAGCGAATGTCATTACTAAGGGCGCGGATTTTTTGCTTCAAGATGGGCAAGAAATCACCATTGGAAATGAAAAATTAAAAGTGATCTCCACACCCGGTCATACTCAGGGAGGTGTCTGTTTTCTTAGTTCCGAAGGTCTGTTCAGCGGAGATACGTTATTTGCCGGGTCAATTGGGCGGACGGATTTTCCTGGCGGCTCGATGCGTCAACTGCTTAAAGCAATCAAAGAAAAGTTGCTGATTCTACCAGATGATACAAATGTTTACCCAGGGCATATGCAAGAGACAACGATTGGTATGGAAAAAAAGTATAATCCTTTCCTGCAATTTTGAAAAAAAAGGATCGCAGGTGTTTTTCGGACTTTTACACTCAAATTGTCGAAGGTGGTCTTTAAAAGTAAACATATGAAATATTTGAGGCATATTTCTCGAATGCCCCTCGGCAAATATGCCTATATTATATGTTTTTACCTTGTTATTTCTTTTGTATAGTATAGAAATAATTTGTTTCCTATTCCTATATAACAAATTTATAATATTTTAATTATCCTTTGAAGCCTAGTATTATCAATGGTTTGCAGGTTTCTTTTGATGTTGGAAAGGTAAAATGTGGGAGGGCATGGTTATCCTGCACAAATGTTTTTTAAGTGTTTTTTCGAATGTCGGTTTACTTGTATTTTATTCGACAAAATAGGCCTTACATTTTAGCGATAATAAGTTAAAATTTGAACGAAGGTTCAATATGGATTGGCTGTCATATTTGCCAATAGGAAATGGAGGAAACAAATACAAATGAGTGATCAAATCTTTTTTACCTCATGTTCATCAGACGAGAACGGCAATTTTATTCAAGTGGGGAACAAGTGTAAATCCTGCGGAAAGACTTCTTTCCCGGCTGTGGAGCTTTGCCCGTTTTGTTCCTCTGACGATGGAGAAAAGGTCCCCCTTAGTACAATCGGAACTATATTTTCCTGGACTGTTACAAGAGTGCCGGTTGGTCCCTATAAACCCCCCTATATCGGTGCTTATATCGACTTGCCTGAAGGTACCCGTTTGTTTGCGCAAATCCATGCCAATGAAGATGAGTTAAAAATAGGGTTGAAGGTTAAGATGGAACCGGGCGTTCTTTGGACCGAAAAAGACGGGACGGAAGTACTTGGCTATTATTACGTGCCGGTTGAAGCAAACGACGGAGGTGCTAAATAATGAGAAACGTATGTGTGCTTGGCGTTGGCCAGACAGTGTTTGGTAAGCATAAAGATAAGGACGTAAATGATTTGGGGGCAGCTGCTGCTCTGGCTGCTTTTAAAGATTGTGAAATCTCCCCCAAGGAAGTTCAAGCAGGTTTTGTTGGAGCCATGTATCCTATTCCTACACTTGGTGAATCTATTCTCAGACGTTTAGGCGTTGATCGGATCCCGATCTATAACATGGAAAATGCTTGCTCCAGTGGCAACAGTGCAATACATTTGCTGCGCCGTGACATTCAGTTGGGTGCCTGCGAGGTAGGAATTGCGGTGGGGGTTGAGTCGATTACGGCTTATAATAAGAAGGCCGGCAAGGGGCTTGTGGGCTTTGCAGAGGATCTCGAGGCGAAATTGGGACTGACCATGCCTACTTTTTTCGGTATGCTGTGCAATCGACTGATGGAGGAGCGCGGTGCAACCATCGAAGACATTTGTTATGCTTCGGTTAAGAACCACAAAAATGGTATGGTCAATCCATGGTCACAGTATAAAACAGAAGTTACCGTTGAGGAAATCATGGCCTCTCCGATGATTTCAGACCCGATAACCGTATTGCAGTGCTGCCCGCAAAGCGATGGGGGTGCAGCGATTATTCTGTGTTCTGAGGAATATTTTAAAAAGCATAACAAGAAATCAAACCGTGTACCCGTGAGAATTGCCGGTTCTGCTATCGTGTCCGGCGGTGCCACGGACTCTAGTTTTGATCCTCTGGCCTTAAGGCCATTGATTGAAGGTGCTCAAGCCGCCTACGAAATGGCTGGAATCGGTCCTGAGGACCTTGATGTGGTAGAGCTGCACGATGCTTTTTCGGGAGAAGAGCTGGCTGCTTATGAAATGCTTGGTCTGTGCAAGAAATACGAAGGAATTGAATATGCACGCTCGGGCGCAACGGCAATGGGCGGGAAATGCCCGGTCAATCCCAGTGGTGGATTGCAATCCATGGGTCATCCTTTGGGGGCTTCCGGCGTTCGTTGTATTGTGGATATTGCCCGACAGCTCTGGGGTGAAGCAGGTGCCTATCAGGTAGAAGGAGCCAAAGTGGGCTTGGGCGAAATGCTGGGCGGAGTTCTCACCAATCTGGAATCTCCGGTTGTGGCAGGCCTTCAAGTTCTTGTTAAATAAGTTGTAAAAGTGGTGCTAATGGTACAAGTGGTACTTTCTAGCCGTACTCCGGCAAGCCAACCCGGACTTACAGCTTAAACCAGGAGGATCATGGCATTGTAAAAAAACCTGAGGCCAAAGAAAATCAGCAAACAGCCAAGTATTACTATGATCAGGCGATAAAGGTTTTCCTTGATGAATTGGCGGGTTGTACCAACAATTATTGAAATCGACCCGTACCAAATAAAATCGGCTAGAATGTGCCCGATATAGAATATAATTACTCCTGCGACACCAAAGGATTTGTAAGCTGCTATGAGAAAGCCCAAGCCAATAATAGCCCACCATAACAGAAAATAAGGATTAGCAGCACTGATTACGATACCGGAAAACAGCATATTTCTGTTGCTGCATTTCTGGTCGTTCAGGTCTATTTTAATTCGATTCCTCAAGGAATTGAAGATCATATCAGAGCCCATGTAAGTTAACAATAGACCGCCAATAATACCAATGCTGATTTGTGCCGTGTCAGATTGCAGGACGATGTCGAATCCCAGAAATATCAAGGCAATCAAAACAAGCTCCAGCAGCGCATGTCCGACCATAATTATAAATCCTGAATTTGGACCGCTATTTAATGATTGTCTGATCGTGTATGTTAACAAGGGACCTGGCATCATGGCACCTGAAAAAGCCACGGTTAAGGCAGTTAAGAAAATCACAAACATAATTAATTCAGCACCCTCTATCTTTGGTGGTCTAATAACTTGATTTTACCTT
>CAYWSF010000050.1:0-8948 GCA_964460725.1 uncultured Desulfosporosinus sp. | reverse complement strand
CCTCCTCCACTACCTCCTTCTTGTTTCTTCTCCTGGTCTTTCTTCGTGCCTTCCTCATTTTCTTTTTTTGTTTCTCCTTGTTGTTCAGACTGTTGTCTTAACATTTCCGGAGGCACTGTTTTTATCTGTTCATTGGTGGATTTTTCAGTGCCGATCACTTTACCTTGAGCATCCAGGTACTCGCGCGTAGTTTCAGTTTTTATGCGTTCCGTTACTTTTTGAGTTCCCTCAGGGATCGGATTTGCTTTACCCTCAGCTTGTTGTTCTCCGCCGCTGTTCGACCCTTGTTTATCTCCTGCTTGATTCTCTTCCTTTTTCAGTTCTTCTTCACCTTTCCCTTGTGCAGTTGACTGTCCTTGCTGCTCCTTATTTTCCCTTTCCTTTTTATCTTGCTCCGCACTTTGTTGAGTTAATGTGTAACTCTTCTGAATCATCGCCAGATTATCCGGCGTTACAGCCTTAACCTGGATAATCTTCGCTGGAATTTCCCCTTGTTCACTAGTAATAGAATCATTGATATCCAGAGATTCATTTTTAATAATTTTTTGAGCCCATTGATAAGCACTAACTCCCTGAAGATAGGGTGAGGTATCGATATCGCCGGCCTGTGCGCCGTTTGACATGCGTTCTAAAGATGGTACGCTGGCTTGTCCCCCCACTAAGATAATTTTTTTATCTGACTGTATTTGTTTGAGAACTTCGGTTGCTTGCGCTGCTAATTTTTCCGTATGAGCCAAGATGCCCTGAACCTTTTCGGGATTCTGCTGCAGAAAATCCACTAACCCTTGCTTAGCAGCTGCTTCAGAATCTGCGGAACTGACAATGTTGTGCACTGTTATTTTGGGATACTTACTCAGCACGGATTTGTTCCCGGCTAAACGTTCCCTAAAGCCTGCTTCATTTGGATCTCCCTGCAAAATTACTACCTGACCCTCAGTAACCTTTCCGACCAACGTTTGGGCCATCAGCTCTCCGGTTTTTTCCTGATCCAAGGCGATTGCCCCGACCGGCTTTGTGCCTTTAGGAAGCCGATTTAAAGCTAAAACTGGAATTTTGTCGGTTTCGGCATTTTTAAGAAGACTCGCATTTCCCCCTTGATAAATTAGCACCTTCGCTCCTTTCAAAGGGGATTCATTTCCTGTTGTATTTGCTTTTTGATCCATATACTCCACGCGCACATTTTCCTTCTTCGCCAGATCATCAATCCCTTTGCTAATTAATAGTTTGTTGGGATCTTCCTCATTTAAAGAAACAGCAATTACAGTCTCTGCCTCCTTATTTTCAGAAGAAATATCCTTCTTTTTTCCAAAAAGGGCTTGGAGACCACAACCGCTTATAATTAAACTAAGGCATAAAGAAATTACCAATAAAAGAGACCGACCTCTTTTTGACATGGGAACCGCTCCTTTCAAAGGTCAATCCAAAATTCTTTAAATTAGCTTTCCCTTGTCGCCTTAAAAAATGCAGTGAGCAACTTGCCTTCATAGCTGCAAAACGTTATGAACGTTATGTTAATGTGTCAGCTTCTTACTGTGATAGATACCTTGGCTGCGCGGCATGAATATTCTGCTGTAGAAATCCCTATTTTTACATTTTTGAGGTCTGCATATGTTTACATATAGTACAGGAAGCTATAGTTAACCGCTCTACTTTAAGTTCAAATCTCTGTTTCTAAATCCAACAAAATCCGATTAAGTAAGCTTTCACGATAGCTATCCACTTGCTCGTAATTTACAGCATCCATATAAATCCCTTTAAGCCGAGAACTATGCTTTCGCCACGCTATTAAAGTTTCGGTTATTTTTTCACTAAAAGGCTGATCTAATCCTTGATCTTTTAAATTTTCAGGATTTCCCTGCCAGATCGCCAAATGCCTTTCCGGGAAAACAATTCCAATCACTTCATCCGGATTAAGCGGATGTAAGATCATCTCAATCATCTGTCCTAATTGTTGCGCTTCTTGCAAAACCCAATCCAAGGCGTCCAGCGTTTCGTCCCCTTCAAGGCGGATCTGATCAAAATCTGCAAGAAAATGCGGCGCAAGATTAAGCCAGCCCTCCACAGTTAATCCGTGTAGAAAATATGGTACCACAACGCTTTTTTGTAACAATCTAAGGGCATTTTCAGCAAGAGGCCAAGGGCCGAGCTGTTCCTTCTTAACCTTCACATAGGCGGAATTCTGCAGGACACAAGAGAGTTCTTCTTTTCCCAGCAGGCGTTTAGGTACTTTTTCCCCAATCCACGTTCCGAGTTCGGAAGTCAGCTCTTCCGCCAAGGTAGTTTTAAGCTTTTGAAGTTGATTTTTTATTTTTAAAATCTGTACCCGCTGCTTTTCCAACTTTAGTTCATCACAAAACATGGTAAAATCAATAAACTTCTCCACCGCTCCCGGGGCCTGCCAACGTAACGGAGAAATCTTCATGGCATCCAGTATGGCCATTTCCATCTGCGGCATAAATAAACCGGCCATTAAGTCTGGGTCCCGCGCAGAACGCAAAAAATCTATGCTATACCCTCGCTCCGATAATTCAGAGCCAATCACCTTGATCAGCGTCGATTTACCTGTACCCGGACCTCCCAACAATACATAAACCCGTTGCCAACTCGGCATCATGTTTGGCAAAAGAGATATGTAGCCCCTAGTGGTTATTCCTTCTGCGAAATAATGACGATCCTCGGTCTTATTTCTCATACGTATAACCCCCGTCATTTTTTATGATCAGCGTAGTGTATGCAACAAGGTGAATGACGGTGAATAAAGAAGCCATTTCTTGTTAATTTATTTACAAGAAATGGCTTCTTTATTCACCTGGATACATTACCATAAACAGTTTATAACTCGTAGTCTCCAGCCGCTTCAGGCTGGTATAAAATTTTTTCAACTTTTAAATTCACAACACCATCCGGCACCTTCCATTCCAGGATATCTCCCTCCCGATATCCTAAGATAGCTGTCCCGACAGGCGCTAAAATGGAAATTTTATCTTCAATCAAGTTAGCATCCGGAGGATAAACTAACGTATAAATCATTTCCTCACTAGCATCCATATCTTTTAAAAGAACCTTTGAATTCATGGTGACCACATTATTTGGCACCTGTTCAGAAGTTACAATCTTCGCATTGTTTAATTCTTTTTCGAGGTTATTTAAATAATCTTTATTGAGTGTAGTATTAAACTCTCTTTCTTTTCCGATTAATTTTAGCAGTCTGTCTCTATCTGCAGACGTTATATAAATTTTTCTCGCCATATTCTCATTCCCTTCCTGTTCTTTATTATTTCCGGTAGAAAAAATTATTAAAACCTTGCGTCAATACAATATTATTTCTCCAGCTTATTAAAAACCCTTTATTTTATTATAGATGATTTTTACTGTTTAGTAAATTTTGTTAAATTGTTTAGAAATAAAAGAAAAGGGAGCCCAACATAATTGACAATTATGTTGAGCCTTTTTCCGGATTAGCATGTTGTTCCTTATCCCTTATTTTTGACCTCGTAAAGCCTGTACCGCTTGTTGGAGCTGAGGGTCAAAGTTTGTATCTGTCGGGGAGATTGTCGCTGATTGTCCTTTATTTAGCACTACCGTTATATCGGGTTCAATTCCTTTTTTGTGTATATCCGTCTTATCTGGAGTTAAATATTTGGCAGTGGTTAATTTAACACTCGTCCCCCCACTCAAGGGGAAAATTGTTTGAACAATCCCTTTGCCAAACGTCTTTACTCCAACCAGACTCCCCGTTCCCTTATCTTTAATCGCACCGGCTACAATCTCCGCAGCCGAGGCACTCTCTTCGTTGACCAGCACAACCAAGGGTATTCCTAAATAAGTACCTGCTGCAGTCATTTTTGGCTCAATATTCCCTTTTTTATCCACAATATAAACAGCCGGACCCTCCGGAATAAAATAACTGACTACCTGAATAGCAGAATTAAGCTCACCTCCGTGGTTGTATCTCATGTCCAAGATAAGTCCTTTGAATTTTTTAATATCCAGATTGGCCATGGTTTCCTGCAGTTCTGTCCCGGTAACTGAGGAGAATTGGGAAATATTAATATACGCAATATCTGAGTGCCCCGGCAATGCTTGCCCGTCCACTGTTGGAACAGTAATGTTTTCCCTTGTCAAACTAACCGTGAAAGTTTTGTTAGTACTCTCTCGATAGAGGTCTAAATTAACTACCGTTCCCGGCTCCCCTCGCATCATACTTACCGCTTTTTCTTGATCCATGCCGGCCGTCACTGCATCATTAATTTTACTAACAACGTCACCCGGTTGGATGCCTGCTTCACTGGCCGGGGAATTCTTAATCGGACGCAGAACTACGAGCTTTTGGGGATCCTTAAGACTGAGAACAATTCCTATCCCGCCAAACTTTCCCTCCAGCATTCGGAAAAGCTCTTGATTTTCTTCGGCATTCATATACGCCGAATAGGGATCTCCCAATATCTCGACGATTCCTTTTGTGGCACCTTCCACTAGCTGATCTGTCGTAACCGGTTCCAAGTAATCATTACGAATCAGTCGGATAACATGAACTAATTGCCCCATGTTATTTACATTTGCAATAACCATGCCGCCAAGCATCGCAGTTACTAATACGGAAAATATCACCAGGATAATTCCAATGCCTTTTGCAGCTCTTTTCCAGTTCCACTCATGCAAACAAGCCAAACCCCTTCCTTTCTGTGGTGTCTTGCTCTATTATATGCTTATCCCTGCGCAGAAAATACTGCTTATCCATTGTTATTTCAATCAGCGAAGATACTGTAAAGGATTTGTCGGATTACCGCCCACTCGTACTTCGAAATGCAAGTGCGGACCTGTGCTCCACCCGGTTGAGCCAACATAGCCGATTATTTGATTAGCTTGCACTGCTTGACCGCTGGTAACATTCAAGGCCGACTGATGTGCATAAAGTGTCGATAACCCCTGGCCATGGTCAATGATCGTCATATTCCCATAAGCATTATTCCATCCGGTCATAATGACAACTCCCGCTCCCACAGTTCTAATCTGTGTCCCTGCTGGAGCAACAATATCTATTCCAGTATGTAAACTTCGTTTTTGGGTGATCGGGTGAATTCTCCGACCATAGGAGCTGCTGACTTGATAATAGCCAGGCACCGGCCAGACCTTGATTGAGCCGTTCGCACTAGAACGTGAAACCTGCGTCGTTGTCTGTAATTTCCGTATCTTTTGATTCAATGCATTGGCTTCAGATTCTAAGCGTTCAATATTGTCAAATGCTGCTTGTTGTTCCTTCTTGTTTTGTTCCAAGACCGCAAGTTGTTGAGCGCTCATCTGTTCCAGATTCGTTTTAGCTAGAGCCGCTTCTGCTTCCAACATTGCCGCTTGGTTCCTTTTTTTCTGCAATTCAAGCATCTTTTTTTCAATTTGTTCCTTTTGGGCTTTTAAGTCCAGCAAGAGTTGACGGTCATTGGACACTAATTTTGCACAATACTCTATGCGCGTAATAAAGTCACTAAGGTCTGTCGACTGAAAGAGCAGTTCCAAATAACTTACCTGCCCACACTCATAAATCCCCTTTACCCTCTTTCCAAGGGCATCCTGGCGGCCTTCAAACTCCTTTTGTTTTTGTTCCAGTTCCTGTTGGGCTAAGGTAACTTCCTTTTGCGCTTGCTCATGAGCAACTTGTTTCTCGGCTAAAAGCCGCTGGGCTTCGGCGATTTGCGTTTCCAGTTGAGCAATTTGGTTCTTAATTTGATCGGCAGTAAACGTCAATTGGTTTAACTGTCCCTGAACTTGATTTTTTTGTTGAGTAATACTTTTCTGCTTTTTAACTGCATCTCCCAGCTCATTAGCCCAAGCGGGCAATGCGGTTGTTCCAAGCACACCAAGACAAATTATCACAACTAAAATCACTTTTCTCTGAAGCAAATTATATCCCCCGTTCCCGACGAAAATTTATACCCGCAAAAACTTCTGTAAAGAAATGCCGCTTCCCACAACACCCATCGCCATACCGGCAAACAATAGCCCCACTGTTACTTGCCAATAGAAAGTTGCATTTTGAACAATCGGCAGAAATGTTAATGACGATTGAACATGCCCTATCAGCAAATTATAACCCAAGCCGACAATACCGGCAGCCAGTGCTCCTCCCACTAAACCTAAGACCATTCCTTCGATCAGAAAAGGCACACGGATAAAACCATTGCTTGCGCCTACTAACTTCATGATCTGAATCTCGTGCCGACGCGAAAAGACAGTCATTTTAACACTGATGGAGATCAGTACAATAGCTGCAATGCTAAAAGCCGCCACTACGCCAAGGCCAATCCATCTTAACCAATCCGTAAATTTCAAAAGCTTATCTACAAATTCCTCGCCGTAGTTCACCCGATATACCCCAGGAAGAGTACGGATCGCTTCAGCTATATTTGTGACGTCTTGTGCATTAGAGGCTTTAACGATTAGCTTGTCCGGTAAAGGATTAGTTCCTCCTAAATCAGACAAAAGAGTACTCTCGGAGTCACTCATCGTTTCCCCAAAATCACTAAGTGCTTGTTCTTTTGTCACTATAGTAACCGAGGCTACCCCCGGCATCCCTTGAATCTGGGTTTGTAAGCTTTCCAGTTCCGCTTGAGTTGGATTATTTTCAATAAAAGCCCCAATTTCCAACTCGGATTCAAATGTATTAGCCAAATTAGCAGCGTTTGCCAGGAAAAATACTGAAAATCCTAATATCACAAGTGAAACCATCACAGTCAAAACAGATGCTAAGCTAAGCCAAGGATTGCGTTTTAGAGATTGGCCCGTCTCACGCAAAACATAGCGCACAGAATTAAGTGTCATAGCCGTATCTCCCATTTTCTTCATCTCGCGCAACCTGTCCGTTTTCTATGGCAATCACCCGTTTTTGCATTTTATTAACAATCTCCTTAGCATGCGTAGCCATGACAACAGTTGTTCCCTGTTGGTTGATATTATAAAGCAGCTCCATAATTCCCCACGCGGTGTCCAAATCAAGGTTCCCGGTAGGTTCATCTGCTAATAACAGCGCAGGATTATTAACAATCGCGCGTGCTACACAGACACGCTGTTGTTCTCCGCCGGATAGTTCCAGCGGGTAAACATTTTCTTTCCCTGTTAAACCGACAAGTTTCAGGGTTTCTCGTGTGCGAATCCGAATCTCTTTCCTCGACACCCCAATCACTTCAAGTGCAAATGCTACGTTTTCAAACACAGTTTTATTCGTCATCAACTTAAAATCTTGAAAAATAACCCCGATAGTGCGGCGCAGAAAAGGTACTGCCTTTTCTTTCATGCGTGCTAAATTTTTACTATTAATTAAGACTTGCCCCCGTGTCGGAGTTTCATCACGATAAAACAATTTAATCAGCGTCGATTTACCTGCTCCGCTGGGACCGATCAAAAATACGAAGTCCCCCTTGCCAATTTTTATACTGACATCCACAAGAGCTCTGGCACCGTTCGGATAAATCTTGGATACATTTGTCAGTTGAATCATACGTCCTCCTTGATTTTTCGTACGCCTCGCCCTATTTCTCCACAACATTAAGTTTATTCGACACTTATCCCGGATATCCTGTTAGTAAATTTAAACATCGGAAAAACTCATAACATCGGAATAATAACCAAAAGAACGATATACAGCCGATAGTACTCGTCCTTAATAAACATATCCCGCTATGTATTTAGACCCTTATGTTTATTATTACAAATACACCTCTATAATGTTAACACGAACCCCTCCAATTGATAGCATTACACCTTGGAATAGCCCTTCTTGGACACCCCTATAAGGTTAACACAACCCCACCAATTGGCCAAAAAAAAATTAATAAATTTCTATATAATTCTGTTGCAGAAACCCCTATTCTTATATTATTGCTGTCTTCATATAGTATAGGAAGCAATAGTTAGCCATTAGCTATGTCATGCATTATCGCTAAATTATACTTTTGGCAGCGCATCATATATGGATTGAAATTACTGGCAATTATGTATTAGAATGCTTTTGAAATACAATTAAATTCATAACAATTTTCTGGTGTTAAGTCTGAAAAGACATTATTTCTGACGTCTATACCTATGAAAGGAATGATTCTAATAATGTGCGAAGATAAATATGCGATGGTCATAACTACATGTGAAAAACCAGAACAGGCAGAATTAATTATTCATGATTTACTCAGCAAAAAATTAGCGGCTTGCATACAGACACAGAATATAAAAAGTTTTTACACATGGAAAGGAAAGATTGAAGTAGGTGAAGAAATTTTATTGCTAATAAAGTCTAAATTCAACTTATATGATGAGATTCAGGATTCAATAAGATCTAAACATCCTTATGAGACTCCTGAAATAATTCAATTACCCATTTCTAATGGATTAAAAGATTATTTTAGTTGGATCGATGAAGTAAGCAAAATTAAGTACAAGGAGGCCTGGATTTGAAATTATTCAAACAATATACCCTTTACTTATTGAGATGGCAGTTATCAAGTCCCATACTTGCCGGGGTATTAATCCTAATGGCTAATCAAAATCGATGGGCAGCAACCATTGTCGCCAACTTCCTCGGCGGCTTAGTGTTTTTCTGGATCGACAAATATATTTTCAAAAGTTCGGTTAGATTTCCATTGTGGGAAATCCAGGAAAGCATTAGATGTGTTGATTGTAATCAATTAGCAAGAGGATATAGATTGGTTAAAACAAGCAATTACGACAAAACCTCCGATAAAAGCCCTGAATTCAGATGTGAAAGCTGTTCAAAATACAAACTGGAAGAACTAAAAGAACAAGGAATAAAAATATAATTAATTCTCTTTTATTTGTCACAATGTATAATATTGTCAATCATGCCCTGTGCAAGCTCCTTTAAAACTTGTTGATCAGGGCCTTCCACCATAACACGAATCATTTGCTCTGTGCCGGAGGGGCGTACTAACACCCTGCCTTGG
>CAYWSF010000049.1:0-8962 GCA_964460725.1 uncultured Desulfosporosinus sp. | reverse complement strand
CCAATCGATTATTGCTGAACATCAAGAGGAACTGCCGGGCGTGAGTGTCGAGGCGATCCCGGTGCGTGATTATCCGGAAATAGTACTGGGCGGCCACTTCCTAGGCTATGTGCGTGAGATATCGTCTGAGGAAATAGAGCAGCTTAATAAAAGCGAAGATGTGCAGCAAGAGGGTTTTGAGTATACCCAGGGGGATCTGGTCGGTAAGGCCGGGGTTGAGAAGTCGTATGATCTCTGGCTGCGTGGGAAAGAAGGAGTACAACAAGTCGAAGTCGACAGTAACGCCCGTCCCATTTTCAAACAACTCATTGAAGCACCCGTTAACGGTAAGACGGTCCAACTGACGATTGATGCTGAATTGCAAAAAGTAGTGGAAGATGCATTTGATGAGCGGCTGGAGATCATCAGGATGAAGAATCCTAATGCTCATGCCGGGGCTGCCGTCGTATTAGATGTAAATACCGGTAAGATTCTGGCGATGGTTTCCCGGCCGGGCATGAACCCCAATGAATTGACCGGTATTATTACCACGGCCATCAGGGATAAATACTGGCCGCAAGACCCCAAACAAGCCTCACAGGCAGCGTCTCTTAATCGGGCGTTGTCCGGGGCCTATGCACCGGGTTCGGTTTACAAAATGATCACGGCCATGGCGGCATTACAACTTAAAGTGACGACACCGGCAGAATGGATTGATGATCGCATGTCTTCCTTGGGCGGAGCTGAGTCTCAGGCAGCAGGTTTTCCGGAATGGGGAGGAAATTATTTCGGATCTGTCAACCTAACTCGTGCGTTGGCCAAGTCCTCTAATATTTATTTTCAAGTGATGGGCCGCCGCGTCTTTGAGAATAGTCCGGAAACAATGCGACAGATCGGCAATGAATTTGGCTTAGGGGTAATAAGCGGTGTTGATTTACCAGGCGAAGCGAAAGGAATCTCTCCTTCGCCGGAATGGAAAAAAGCATATAATGGGCCTACTGTTGAGAAATCACGCGATCAGAAGCTGGCTGAGATTGAGAGCAGATATGCTCCCCAACTGGCAAATGCTCCGGATGAAAAAACGGAGCAGAAGTTGCAAAGGGAGAAGGAATCAGAGATTAATAAGATAGAATTTTGGTATAACCAAGAGGTTTTTTATAAAGTAGACTGGAGGCCTTATGATAGTTACAATAATTCTATCGGGCAAGGGGAAAATTTTTATACCCCGCTGCAATTAGCCAATTACGTGGCCACTATAGCGAATGGCGGCACACGCTATCGTCCCTACATTGTCGATAAACTTCTTGATCCCATAAGCGGAGAGACGGTTCAGCAATATGAACCGGAAGTTCTTAATACAGTATCGGTTTCGCCGGATGTCCTGGAAGCAGTTAAACAGGGGATGCGTGCAGTTACAACCGGGGAAGGGACGGCGAACTTTCTTTTCGGAGGTTATGACCCAGTGCCGGAGTTTACCGGAGGAGGGAAAACGGGTACCGCGCAGCTCGGCTCCAAAGACTCTAGTGGTGCAGACATATTCAATGGATTGTTTGTGGCCTTTGCTCCCTATGATCATCCGCAAATTGCCTTCGCCGGGGTGATTGAATATGGGGGACATGGCGGAGAAACGGTAGGTCACGTCGCCAAAGCGGCTTTTAAGCAGTATTTTGGTTGGAAGAGCGCGAATGAGCGCTAAAAAACGAGGAATTTTCTCTTTCTTTTTTCTTAATAGTGATCAATACTAAAAAGGGAATTGGGAGAGGTTTGTAGAACAAATAGTAAGCACTTAATTAAACAACGATAGGAGATTGTACAGGTTGACACGGACTGAGTATGTGGCACTTAAGGGTACTCGTGAGGGATTGGTGTTATACCTTGATCCGACTGCGGACTTTGAAGTGCTGATGAATGAACTGGCTAAGCTTTTAACGAACTCTGTTCAATTCCTGCAAGGTGCAAACGTACGGTGCTATGCTGGGAAAAAGGAATATACTGAAGACGAACGCGCAAGGTTATGGCTAGCCCTGAAGGAATATCAATTAGAGCCGTTGGGCTGGGTAACTTCTGAAGAAGTATTTGTACCTGGTAAGTTCCAATCTCATGCGACAGAGAACAAAGAAACGCGTCTCTGGGAAGAAGGGATGGCGGAAGGAAGCTGTCTCTTTGTGGAACGCACACTTCGTTCTGGAAAAAGCGTGCAATTTGATGGTCATGTTATTGTTCTGGGTGACGTTAATCCCGGAGCGGAAATTATTGCATCCGGTAATATTGTCGTTTTAGGGTCCCTGCGAGGAGTTGCTCATGCCGGAGCGACAGGTGAGCGGAAAGCTTCGGTGAGCGCTTATCATTTGGCCCCTACCCAATTACGTATTGCGGATTTGGTGACCAGGTCACCGGAGGAGGAAGCCGGCGGACGGGGTCCGGAAATAGCCATAATTAAAGATGACCAATTAGTTGTTGAATCAGCTGGAATGAATGGGTGGCGTGGCAATACCCGATAACGGAAAGAATAAATCTATGTCGAAAGGTAGGTCTAAATATGGGTGAGGTAATCGTAGTAACTTCCGGAAAAGGGGGCGTAGGCAAGACGACTACATCAGCAAATATTGGTACAGGACTGGCTGCAGCGGGGCAAAAAGTCGTCCTAGTCGATACGGATATCGGTTTGCGTAACCTCGATGTAGTGATGGGACTGGAAAACCGCATAGTGTATGATTTAGTAGATGTAACCAGTGGGAATTGTCGCCTTAAACAAGCACTTATTAAAGATAAACGTTTCCCCAATCTTTTTTTGCTGCCGGCAGCACAAACCAAAGATAAAACGGCTGTTAATCCGGAGCAGATGACACGCTTAGCTGAAGAGCTTAAAGAAGAATTTGATTATGCAATCGTAGATTGCCCGGCCGGAATCGAACAAGGATTCCGTAATGCCATTGCCGGTGCTGACCGGGCGATTGTCATTAGTACACCGGAGGTCAGTGCGGTACGGGACGCCGACCGAATCATCGGCTTATTGGAAGCGTCCGAAATGATGAATCCGAAATTAATCATTAACCGGATTCGTCCTGATATGGTTAAACGGGGAGATATGATGGATATCTCGGATATCCTGGATATTTTAGCTGTCGATCTGATCGGGGTTGTTCCGGAAGATGAGTTTATTGTTATTTCTACGAACCGTGGCGAACCTGCGGTATTAGATCAAAAATCAAAAGCAGGCGAGGCTTACCGTCGGATCGCCAGGAGGATTCAAGGGGAAGAAGTCCCGCTGATGGCTCTTGATGTGCCTGCAGGATTTATGGGCAGACTGAAAAAACTTGTTGGCTTGCGCTAAACCATTCGCTGCTGAGAGGAGGAAGGCTGCGTGTTAGAATTTATCAGTCGAATGTTTGGCAAGGAAAGTTCCGCAAGTAAGAAGGTGGCTAAAGAACGCCTTCGGCTCGTTCTGGTTCATGATCGTGCCAGCATATCGCCTGCTATGTTAAATAGGATGAAGGAAGATTTAATCAAAGTTATTTCGAACTACATGGAAATTGATGAAGATGCACTCGAATTCGATTTATGTCAAGATGAGCGCGATGTTGCTTTAGTTGCTAACATTCCCGTAATCAAGATGAAGCGGGACTACGCCACCAAAGGATAATCAGAGAGCCGGATTATCAGAGGGCCTTTTACACTTTTTAAAGTGTTAAAAGGCCCTCTGATTTCCGGCTTCTGACTTCCGTTTTAAGTTATGTTATAATTGAACAGGTATTGAGGCTTATAAATGGATTCAGAAGGGACTAACCATGGATAGACGCACGCTGAAAAATCTGGACTTTTTATTTATCTTCGTTACGTGTTTGTTATTGATAGCCAGTCTTATTATATTGAGTACGGCCTCATATAATATAGTAAAATCAGACCCATACTATTATGTCAAGACGCAAGCCGTTTGGATTATACTTGGTATCGGTGTTGCAGCGGTGTGTGCTGTGATCGATTATGAAAAATGGCGGCGATATCGGCGGTGGATTTATGCTTTTAATATTGCGATGCTCCTTGCCGTGTTTTTTCTGGGCGAAAATGTAAACGGGGCAACGCGTTGGATAGCGACTCCCTTTGGTTTTAATATTCAACCGTCGGAATTTGCCAAAATCCTCACGATTATTACTTTCGCGGATTTCTTGGCCGTGCGCAAAGGAAAGCTTAACAATTTTAAAGATTTTATTGCGCCTTTTCTCTATATGCTTGTCCCGATGCTGCTCATCTTCAGGCAGCCTGACTTAGGCACAGCCATGGTTTTTGGGGCTATTTTTATCGCCATGATGTTTGTGGCAGGAGCTAATCCCAAGAAATTCGGGGGCTTGTTACTGGGGGGAGCTGTGCTGGTGGGAATAATGCTCTGGCTTAACTTCGCGAATCTGCCGGGCTGGCTGCAATGGGCCAAAGCAATTCCTCTGCCGCTGCAAGGTTATCAGTTAGAGCGGCTAGCCGTTTTTATGAACCCAGAGGCCGATATGTCCGGAGACGGATGGCATATTCTTCAATCGCTCTGGGCCATTGGGTCCGGAGGGTTGTGGGGAAAAGGGTACCGCATGGGAACACAAGGTCAGTTGAACTTTCTGCCCTATCATCACACGGACTTTATTTTTTCTATCGTGGGAGAAGAATTTGGCTTTATCGGGGCGATCACTTTACTTTTCCTCTTTTTGATCTTCCTTCTGCGCTGCCTCAGTATTGCCTTAAAAGCGCGGGAGGTTTACGGCATGTTGATTGCCACCGGTGTGGTTGCGATGTATGCTTTTCATATTTTGGTAAATGTTGGTATGACCTCCGGGATAATGCCGGTGACAGGAATTCCCCTCCCTCTGATCAGTGCGGGTGGAAGCGCGATGTTAACAAATATGGCCGGCGTGGGATTAATATTAAGTATTAATTTAAGACATAAACGCCTAATGTTTTAACATTCGGACCTCTGACTTCGGACTTCGATAAAAATAGAACTGTAATACAGTTCTATTTTTATTGCTCAATCATAGATTATTAAGGAAAGTACGAGCATGAGCGAGGTGTGATGCTCAATGAATCCTTTTGAACGTTGGGATGACTGGGAATGGGAGCGTGCAATCCATGAAGTAGGAAGAGAAGCGGAGCGGGGTAAACCCGCACTGCGCTTTAATCAGCGATCCGGACGTTCCCGTTCTCCGGTTAGGGCAAAATGGGGGGACATATTAAAGCACTGGAATGGAACACAGAAGCGCACTATTTTAGCGGCAAGCTTATTTTTGCTGGTTTTCTTTAGTGCTAACAGCTCAGATCCATTTTCCGCGGCTGTTTATTCAGTTTACCAGAGTGCCATGAACTCCGGTAATTATTACGAAGCCTTAAATGATATGGCTAAAGAAGCTTTTTCCCTTGGCAGTGTGGCAAGTAAGGGCGTACCTGTTGATGCAAAGATGAAGGGTCAGTTTTTGCCCCCTATTTCCGGTAAAGTGGCAGCTGTCTTTGGCCAGGTAGGAGAAGGGGGCAGCAATGCCCCAGGTTCAATTCATTACGGCATAGATGTGGAAAGTGCTTTAGGAGTACCGGTAGTTTCACCCGCAGCAGGGGTAGTTACCTTAGTGGGGGAAGATGCACAACTCGGTAAGATTGTGAAGATTGATTTTGGCGATGGCTGGACGACAGTGTTAGGTAATCTTGGCAACATTTCGGTTGTTCAAGGTAAGCAAATCGGGAAGGGCGACGTATTGGCAACGGTGGGTCTTTCCGCCCCTTTGAAAAAACCTTGGCTTCACTTTGAATTACGAAAAAATAACGTGCCGGTAGATCCTTTACCATATTTGGTTCCGCCCAAGTCGTAAGGAGCTGATCATAAATAAAGCAGGAATTATGAATTGCCGTTAACAACCTAAGCGAAGGAGCAGAAAAAGTGCAAATAATAAAAATTTTTGGGGTGAGCTTCCGAATCCATCCCACATTTCTCGTGGTTTTGGTTGTTTACGGAGTCCTGGGTTTAGCTGCCCAGGCTCTTCTTGTCTTTGGCTTAGTCGTCTGCCATGAAATGGCCCATTTATTAATGGCCAGGGTTTATGGCTATAAAATTATCGGGCTGGAGCTTTTTCCTTTCGGCGGTGCGGCCTACTGTGATGACCTCTTTGAAGGGCGGAAACTTGATGAAAGCGTCATGGCTTTAGCCGGCCCTGCCTTTAACCTGCTTCTTTTGTTTGGGGCTCAGGCCTTAAGGTGGCAAGGCATATGGACAGGGGAACTTGCCGTTGATTTTGTCAGGTTTAATTTTTGGTTGGCTGCTTTTAATTTAATCCCTGTTTTGCCGCTCGATGGCGGTCGGGTGGCGCGGGCACTCCTGGCAGGGAGCTTTGGCTTCGTCCGGACGACAAAGTTTTTGGCAGCGGCTGGTAAAGGGCTGGGTCTCCTCTTAGCTCTTTACGGAATAATATTATGGGGGTCGGGAAGCTTTTCCGAAGGAGCACTCTCTTTTATTATTTTAGGAGGGTTCTTTTGGCTGGCAGGCAGTAAAGAAATTTCCACCGCCCATATCATGTTTCTCCGGCAATTAACACGTAAAAAGGCAGACTTGCAAAAGAAAGGACTGATGCGTAGTCTTTGGCTGACTGTTCATAAGGACACTCCCCTGGTGCGCATTGTGGAAAAGTTTGCTTCTGATCGATACGCGATGATCTCTCTCACTAATGAAAAATTTGGTCTGAATAAGATTCTGACCGAGTCTGATGTGGTGGAAGGGATGCTGCGGGAGGGGATTAATTTTCCGGTCGGCAGACTTTAGGGATCTGCTGTTATTTATGCTATAATTGAGCTCCACAGTGTAGAATAAGGGGGCCTCATTTATACCATGAGTAATTATACTGCGTTCGGTGTGCGCCGCATGGTCGAACCATTATTATCTAAAGTCCAGAAACCAAGCCGGTATATTGGATCAGAATGGAACGTGATCAAAAAAGACTGGGCTGCAACAAAGGTAAAAATGGCCTATGCTTTTCCGGACGTTTACGAAGTTGGTATGTCTCATTTAGGGACAAGGATTCTTTACCATTTAGTTAATTCGTTTCCGGAATATCTCTGTGAAAGGGTTTTTGCTCCTTGGGTGGATATGGAAGAGAAAATGCGGGAAAGGAAGATTCCCCTCTATGCCTTGGAGTCCTTTCAACCAGTGCAAGCGTTTGATGTGGTTGGTTTTACCTTGCAGTACGAACTGAGTTTTACCAATATCTTGAATATGCTTGATTTGGCGGGTATTCCGTTGCATTCTGCCGAACGGGGAGCCGATGATCCCTGGATTATCGCCGGTGGTCCTTGTGCTTTTAACCCGGAACCCCTGGCAGGGTTTATCGATTTTTTTCTCCTCGGAGAAAGTGAAGAACAGTTGCCGGAAGTACTTCAGCTCTTAGCGGAGCAGAAAATTACTCCATTGCCCCGGAAAGATTTTTTAAGGAGAGTTGCTCAGGTTCAAGGGGCTTATGTTCCGGATTTCTACCATGTTTCCTATATGCCGGGTGGTCGGATTGAGAGTATTAAGGCAGAAAAAGGAGTTCCGCCCGTCGTAGAAAAAGCGCTTGTCCCGGATTTGGATCAGGCATTTTTTCCGACTAATCCGATTGTCCCTTATATGGAAATAGTGCACGATCGGATGATGCTTGAAGTCATGCGTGGCTGCTCCCGGGGCTGTCGTTTTTGCCAGGCAGGGATACTTTATCGTCCGGTGCGGGAGCGTTCCCGCGAGACCCTGCTCAAACAAACAGCAGAACTGGTGCGTTCCACCGGCTATAATGAGGTTGCGCTTACCTCACTTTCCAGTGGGGATTACTCCTGTATCCAGCCCGTCATTGAGGGTATTCTTGAGAAGCATGGAGACGAAGGAGTGGGGGTTTCTCTCCCTTCGCTGCGCGTGGACTCTTTTGATGTCGATTTAGCGGAGTCCGTTCAGAAAACCCGCAAATCCGGTTTAACCTTTGCCCCGGAAGCCGGGTCACAGCGTTTGCGCAATGTCATAAACAAAGGGGTTACTGAGCAAAATCTCATGGATGCAGTTGAGGCTGCTTTTAAGAAAGGCTGGTCAACGATAAAGCTCTACTTTATGATTGGCTTGCCGACAGAGACACAAGAAGATATCGATGGGATCGTTGATCTGGCAAACAAGGTTGTTAATCTTGGCACCAAGTTGGGGCGCCGCAATATCAAAGTGACGATTTCAACCAGTTTTTTTGTCCCAAAGGCGCATACGGCGTTTCAATGGGAACCGCAGGAAGCAAAGGCTTCAGTGGAACTTAAGCAGAAGTATCTGCGCCAAAAATTGAGAGATCGCCGCATAAAATATAGTTATCATGATGTGAAAACAAGTTATTTGGAAGCGGTCTTTGCCCGCGGCGATCGGCGGCTTGCTCCCTTGCTTGAATGGGCTGTTAAGCACGGAGCGCGTTTTGATGGCTGGAGTGATCAATTCCAGGAAGAAACTTGGCAGGCTGCCTTTCAGGCGTTAGGCATTGACCCCCAATTCTACGCCAACCGGGCGCTGGATTATGATGATATCTTACCTTGGGAGCATTTAGCCAGCGGTGTAACGAAGCAGTTCCTGGTGAAGGAACACCATCGGGCACTGCAGGAAGCTAAAACTATTGATTGCAGGCATGATGGCTGCACCGGGTGTGGAATTTGCCCGGGCAAAGGGGTGCAGATTATTTTGAAAGGGTGAGGGTTATGCGTCTTAGAATCGCTTATACCAAAGTGAAAGATGCACGGTTTATTGCACACCTTGACTTAACGCGGGTGTTTGAACGTGCGGTAAGAAGAGCCGGTATTGCCATGCGCTATACGGAAGGCTTTAATCCGCATCCCAAAATATCCTTTGGCTTTGCTCTGGCAGTTGGGACAGAGGGAGAACGGGAGTATGTGGATATCGAAATCCAACATGAAATGGATTTGGATGAAGTGCTAGCGCGTATTCAGGAACAATTGCCGCCTGGAA
>CAYWSF010000048.1:5339-8980 GCA_964460725.1 uncultured Desulfosporosinus sp. | reverse complement strand
ATTATGAGAGAAGGCTCTGCTAATGTTGGCAGAATTTAAAGTTATTAACGACCCTTTGCGTCCCAGTGTTTGCACTAATCTTTGTGCAGTTTGTTACCGACATACACAATATGAAGGTAAAGGAATCGGCTGCTGTTCTTATGAACCGGAATTTTGTCTTTTTGATTTAGTGTTTTTATATCTTCATTACCCTGATATTTATAACTATATCATGACGAAAGGTCAGATAATAAAGGGTTATAACGGAATTATGATTGAAATGAAGACTGGTTTAAACCAGTGTCCTTTCATAAGTAACTCCGGTTGTGTCTTACCGAGAGATGCCATGACGCCCCTGTGCCGGTTATATATTTGTCGGGAAGCGGCCATTTTTGCACCGGCCATATTTGAAGAAAAATTTGATGAATATTTTTCGAGTCAAGAATACGGCTTAAACAATTTTTTAAATAGTAAACTGATATATGACCAAAGTTTAACATGTTCGGTCGTGAATAAATTTATAGAGAAATTTGCCCAGACCATCAATACTATGCTTGCCGGAATTAATCGGACAAACCCACCAATAGATACTTACCAGAGAGAAATAAATATAGCGGACTTTGGACTGCTCCGCTAGTATTACCCTTCCTTATTCTGGCGGGAAGTAGTTGGCATGTCAATATTTAATAATATATCATCAATCCCAATTTCAGCAAAGTTGCCCTTCGTAGTTTCAATACATTGACAACAATTGTCACATATTTTTGACGGTTCAAGGTCACAATAATCACATTCACCGCATTCCGTGCAAGTACGATCCTCTAATACGCATTCTTCACCAAGCCTTTTCAAATTCCTCTACCTCCACAATATTAAAATGCTAAAATATACCGGGACCTGAAATCAGCGATTGGGGATCTTTAACCAACTCGCGAAGTGCGGCTCCTGGCCGTTGCTCTGTCCATCCCTCATCCAGTAATTTTATAGTGTCATTATAGCGATCTTTGCTCCCCAATAAGACAAGCAACAGATCGCTGTCTGTCCTGCTGACATAGGAAACCAAGCACTGCCCTGCTTCCGTAGTTGTGCCGGTTTTTAAACCTTCGTCTCCAGGGTAGACACCAAGAAGACGATTTGTGTTCTTAAATTCTGCTTTACGAAGCATACCTCGTGCATCTGTCCACTTAATTTGAGCGTAGCCTTTGTTAACATATTTCATCAGACTTTCATTTTTGAGAAAATCATTGGAAATTATAGCAAGGTCATTGGCAGTAGTATATTGTTCAGGGTCAGGCATACCGTGAGGGTTTATAAAATGACTGTTATTACAGCCCAGTGCAGCTGCATATTTGTTCATTTCTTCTGCAAAGGCCGGGATTGAACCGCTTGTTTTTACTGCTAATGCTGCAGCAGCATCATTAGCGCTGTAAACATAGAGTGCAGTTAGAAGTGCCTGGACAGTTATTTCCGCTCCTGGGGTAAGGCCAAGTTGTGACCCTTGGACGTTTACTTCACTGCCAACACGTACGAGCCCTGTTTCATGCAAGTTCTGCAGTACAACCAGCCCGGTCAGAAGCTTTGTCGTACTGGCCGGCGCACGTTGCAGGTCGGCGTTGTTTGCTTTTAAAATTTCATTCGTTTGCGGATCCATAAGTACATAACTTTGGTCTTGCGTGGAAAGCTCCTTAGTTGATGCCGGTATATTTGAATCAGGGGAGGCAGGGTTAGGCTCTCCTACCCCGGTAATATGTCCTTTTTTGCCATTTATAAGTCCTTCGTCTATAGTTGGATTTAAGAAGTGAAATCCTTTATACGACAAAAAACCGGCTAGAACGATTATAAGCAGAATAAAAATGGGTAATCTTAGTTTTGATTTTTTTGATTTTATTAAACGATGCATAATGCGCTTCAATGGGTAATCCCTCTTTACAAACAAATTTAAAATTAGTGAACATTCATTTCAATATCCAAGATTGCTCACTAATAGGCTCTTGCTCAAACACGAAGATCAGTGTTGTCTAATTATGAAAATTCCGTGGCTCTAAAGCGTTGATTTGACTGGATACTACATTTAACGCCTGCGACAACAATTCGTATTTAAGCTAGAGCCCACTAATAGGGTCAAATGGACTATTTTTGTTACATATCGCCATATTGCCATACTGCCAAAAAAGGATAGGGGTTGATCCATTGCCCGTTCGGCAGTTCAATGCCAAAGTGAAGATGATCCGGTGTTGTTAAAGCGGCCCCTGTATGTCCCATGGTGCCCAAGGAATCCCCCGCTTTAACCCGTTGTCCTTTATTAAGCGATGGAGAAATTTCTTGGAGGTGAGCGTAGTAATAATAATTCCCATCATCGCCGCGTATGCCAACGCGTTCGCCGCCTAAGCGGTTCCAGCCTAATTGCTCAACTTTGCCCCCACAAGTACTGACAATGGGAGTTCCTTCTTTGCTAAACAGATCCGTTCCCTCATGTCTGCGTTTTCCTCCTTCACGATCTGCGCCAAAAGTATCGCCAAACCAAGTTTCTCCGATAACCGGAAACCGATATTCACCAGGTTTATAATAAGGATATTTAAGAAGAATCTCCCGATGCCTTTGCACAATTTTTTCTGTAGTTGACGGGAGTGCTCCCCAATCTAAATCGGAAAAAGAAACATTTTTCTTAAGTTGCTCAATTAGTGGTGACGCCTCTGTTTCGGAGAGTGTGGTGCGGATGGCCAATAATTCCTCGAAAACTAATGTTGGAGATTTTTGGTTTTCGTTTATACACTGCTTTACTAAGGCCGGTGATAGAGAAGTTAAGTACGGATAGACATCCGAAGGAATTGTATACGGACGATGGATTAACTGCCACATTACTATAGCCAAAAAAATTAATACTACCAATTGAATCGGTATTCTTATTAACTTTGATGGAATTTTCATCGTCCCCTCCCCTCTTTCGCTTTTTTCTCAGCGAACGTGCGTTTACACTTTGTTCTTATAGGTGGTACAATACTTATGAATATGATGGGAGTGTGAGACCATGTCTAATGATTCGGATTTATCATCGCGTCAAATAAGAATTTTAGAATTCATAAAAAAAGAAATACAGGAAAAAGGTTATCCGCCTACTGTACGGGAGATTGGCGAAGCGGTTGGGTTGCTTTCCAGTTCTACGGTACATAGACATCTTCAGATTTTAGAGAATAAGGGGTATATTCGACGTGATCCCTCAAAACCTCGTGCCATCGAGATTTTAAATAATACAAGCGATCAGCCTGATGCCAAAAAAGTTGTTCATATTCCCGTTGTTAGCCGAGTTGCTGCCGATCAACCGATTCTGGCTGCAGAAAAAATCGAACGCACCTTTCCCCTGCCTGCTGATTTTGTTCGCCAAGATAACCTTTTCATGATTAAGGTTCAGGGAGACAGTATGATTAAGGCGGGAATTTTAGATGGAGATTTTATTATTGTCCGTCAACAGAATGTAGCTCGCAACGGTGAAATCGTTGTCGCATTAATTGGCGATGAAGCCACGGTCAAACGTTTTTTTAAAGAAAGAAACCTTATTCGACTGCAGCCGGAGAACCCTTTGATGGAACCTGTTTATTCTCAGGATGTCTCGATTTTAGGCAAGGTTGTCGGTGTTTTTCGCAGCTTATTATAACAATAACCAT
>CAYWSF010000048.1:0-5239 GCA_964460725.1 uncultured Desulfosporosinus sp. | reverse complement strand
AATTACACAATATAAATATGCTTATAAAGTACAATTACATATATGTAGTATGGTTGTTGTTGGTTTATACCTTTTGACACTCTAATCATAACCATAAATATGATGCGGAAGTAATCTTAACACCAATTTCATGGGCAACGCCAAAACAAAACGTAATTAATAGCAGGTCTTCAAGAATGATTTAGAGGGGAGCCGGGTTACAATTATACTCCCCTTTTTGTAGTTCCCTGCAAATTATTAAGTTAATTACGTTACTCATGAGAAATTTTACAGTTTTGTTTATCCTGAAATCGTTCCAAACCCAAGGAAATTAACCGATCAATCAATTCGGCATAAGGAATTCCCGACTCCTCCCAAAGTTTGGGGTACATTGAAATTTCAGTAAATCCAGGCAAGGTATTAATTTCGTTAAGTAAGATTTCATTTTCCGGGGTGACAAAGAAATCAACTCGACTTAGACCACTAGCCCCTACGGCCTGGAAGGCTTTTATCGCCATTTCCTTTAAGCGTGCAATTATGGCTTTATCGAGCGGGGCCGGAATAAACAAGCTGGAGCCAATATTAGAATACTTGGCTTCGTAAGTGTAAAATTCCTGTGCCGGCTTTATTTCCCCAGGATTTGAAGCTTTCGGATTATCATTGCCAAGCACAGCTACTTCAATTTCTTTGCCATTAATATTTTCTTCTACAACAATTTTACGGTCGTATTTAACAGCAACCGCCAAGGCATTTGTTAATTCTGAACGTTGGTGCGCCTTCGATATGCCCACACTGGACCCTAGATTAGCAGGCTTTATAAAGCAGGGGTAACCAATTTTCGCTTCTATTTCATCCAGGCAAGTTTCCAATCCACTTAGTAAGTCTAAGCGTTGGAAGGTCAAATAACGGGCTTGGGGCAGATTCTTCTCAAAAAAGACAGCCTTCATACGATCTTTATCCATCCCCAAAGAAGATCCTAAAACTCCGGATCCTACATAAGGCACATTAGCCATTTCCAGCAATCCTTGGAGGGTTCCGTCTTCGCCATATGGGCCATGGAGCACCGGAAAAACAAGGTCAAATTGCCCCTGATTTGGCAGAGGACAGCCATCCAAAGCGATAAAATGCGGGTTTGTAGGATCAATGACCAGCGTAACTTGATGTGCCTGAGTAACCGGGGGAAACCCTTCTCTAATCAGAGTTTCGGGACGAAGGCCCCAAAACCATTGGCCTTGCTTATTAATCCCGATCGTATCAACATTGTAACGGGTGCGATCAATCGCTTTGTATATGGACTGAGCTGAAGATAAGGACACCTCATGCTCTCCCGAACGCCCGCCGAAAATAAGTAGTACGGTTAATTTACTATCTTCCACAAAGCACCGTCCTTTCAATATAAGTATTAAGATAAGACAAAATCGTTACCGCTAGCAGTATATGCATAAAAAAGAAAAAAGCTCCCGCCTAACGGGCAAGAGCACCTATTTGATCCAAAGGCCAATAGCGAAATAGAGTTCGGCCGGTTATATTTTGCGTAGGTAAAACGCCCCACTCTCTTGAGTCCGCACTGTTGTTACGATTATCTCCCATAACAAAAACCATGTTTTCAGGGATAACCAGCGGACCGAAATCATGTATTGACTTATTTGCAACATAAGGTTCATAAACAGGTTGTTCATTTACATAGGTTGTGTGGTCACGTATTTCAACCGTATCTCCGGCCAAACCGACCACCCGTTTAATATAATCATCGGTTGCGTTGGCTTCCGGCGGTGGATGAAAGACTATGATATCCCCATGCTTAATTTTGTCAAAATATTTGAAAAAAAGCTTATCCACGATCACCCGGTCGTTTAGCTGAATAGTTGGCAGCATTGAACCGGTAGGTACTATACGAGCTTCAATCACAAAAGCACGCAAGACCCATGAAAGTATAAAAGCAATTACAAGAATTTCAATCAGTTCAATAAAAAAACGCCTTGAGCTTTTCGACGACTCCGTATCTCCCATAATCCTACCTCTTTCTGGTCTTTCATCTTACCACAGTATTGCATCTATTATAAAGGAAGGGCATGATTGAAAACAACTCGATCAGACAGGATTGTTTATTCTAACAGTCCCTCCTGCCACAAATTAAGAGCTGCTAAAATGTTGCCCATCTGGACATAGGTACTTGAAATGCCGCCTTGCTGATAAACAATATAGGGTTCGCGCAATGGACCGTCCGCCGAAAACTCGCTGGTTGAACCTTGAATAAAGGTACCGCCGGCCATGATCACCTCATCTTCATACCCGGGCATGCCGGAAGGTATGGGCAAAACATGAGAATCGACCGGTGAACCTTTCTGGAAACCCTGACAAAAAGAAATCATCTTCGCCCGTGAGCCTAGTTTAATGGCTTGAATAAGATCAGTTCTTGGCACTTCAGGTTTAGGATGTACTTCAAATCCCAGGGCCTGCCAAAATGCCGCAGTAAAAACGGCACCTTTGATAGCTTCGGAAACGGTTAAGGGACTTAAAAATAATCCCTGAAAAAAAAGTCGCTGCCATTCCAAGGTGGCGCCCATATGCCCGCCAATCCCCGGCGCCGTCAAGCGCTGAGCCGCAAGTTCAACCAAATCTGAGCGACCAGCTACATATCCTCCGGTCGGAGCAAGACTGCCGCCAAGATTTTTAATCAATGAACCGGCCATCAGATCTGCACCGATATCACCGGGTTCCAGCTTTTCCACCAATTCTCCGTAACAGTTATCTACGAAGATAATTATGTGCGGATAGTTAGCCTTTACAAAAGAAACTAATTCCCGGAGCTGAGCGATCATCAATGAGTTGCGCCAAGCATAACCGCGCGAGCGTTGCACCATCAGCATCCGGGTCTTATTTGTGATAGTATTTTCTAACAGTGCATATTGTATTTTGCCTTCGGAATCCAGATCAACAGTGTCATAGGATACACCGAAATCCAGCAGGCTTCCTTGCCCTTTTCCCCTTACCCCGATCACTTCTTCCAAGGTATCGTATGGCGGGCCGCTAACAGAAATAAGATGATCTCCCGGACGCAAAATACCGAATAATGCAGCGGCAATGGCGTGTGTACCGGAAACAAATTGACCCCGTACAAGTGCTGTTTCCGTGCCCAGAATATGAGCAACTACCCGGTCAAGGACTTCACGGCCTGCATCATCCAGACCATAACCGATTGATCCCTGTAAATGATAGGCGGAAACACGTTCTGTTTGAAATGCTTTTAAGACCTTTTCGTGGTTATGAGCGGCAATTTCTTGTATTCCAGGAAGCTGATGCAACAGAGCTTCTTCGGCATTAACGATTGCTTTGCGAATTTCTGCCGGCCATTCAGGATTTAAATACAAACAGTTTCTTCCTTTCTATCCGTGCTAAAGAAATGAGAGTGTATATGCAAATCAAAGCCAAGCGTTCCAAGCAAAAATTGGGTGTCAACAAAGAGCTGAAAATTCAGAAGGTTTATTACTAAGTTTTACATAGCAAAGCAACCAATAAGATAAGATTTAAGATTAGATATCCTCCAGGGCAATATCCACAGGTAATATCTGGATCAATTCTTCACGGCTTGAGCTAGGTTTTTGAAATAAGCGCACCGCCTGTTTCCGGACTGTCTTTTCCACGAGATTACGAACAAGTCGTGCATTTCCGGCATAAGGGTGGGTATTCAGTAAAGTTTGCAGGTGTATACGGAGCGTCTCTGCCCCCTCACGCGTTAGTTCATATTGACGATTTTTAAACATTAAATTACCAATCGCTAACAATTCATCAAGCGTATAATCCGGAAAATCGATATGTATTGGAAAACGGGAGCGCAGTCCGGGATTAGAATGTAAAAACCATTCCATTTCAACCCGATAGCCGGCTAAGATCAGGATCAGATTGTCTTTATTATCTTCCATGGATTTCACCAGGACATCGATGGCTTCCTTACCGAAATCCTTTTCTCCCCCGCGCGCCAGCGAATATGCTTCATCGATAAAGAGCACGCCGCCTAACGCTTTCTTTACTAGTTCCCTTGTTTTTTGTGCCGTATGTCCAATATATTCACCGACAAGATCGGCCCGTTCGCATTCAATCACGTGCCCTTTTGGAAGAACTCCCATCTCTTTAAACAATCGTCCGACCAAGCGAGCGACTGTGGTTTTACCGGTTCCGGGGTTGCCGCGAAAAATCATATGTAGAACCAGCGGTTCGGCAATAAGTTTTTCACGTGTGCGTCGCTTTTGGATTTCTACATAGGCCCGTAATTCGCGGATTAGGCGTTTCACGGTTACTAAGCCAATATAAGTTTCCAATTCATTGAGGATCTCCGCCACTTTATCTTTATCTTTTTCAAGGGAAGGATTATTTTTACGCACTTGTCCCATCCCTGTCATCGCAGGTAAAGCCTGTGCACTGTCGTGGGGCAAAGGAGAGTGAATGACCGGAGGCTGACCATTGTCCGGTCCAAACCTCACGCGGATTGTCATAAGAACCAACACCTCCCATCCCTACTACTATACTCAAGCAAGGATAAAAGGTGTCTGAAAACGAGCTTGTTATTATTTCCCTGCTAATACTTTTGCGTAACGTACGCGAGATGAGTGGTCTAAAAATTTCTTGCGCAGACGAATGTTCCGGGGGGTAATTTCCACCAGTTCGTCATCGTTAATGAATTCCAGCGATTGCTCTAAGGATAATTCTCTGGGCTTTTCCAGACGCAATGCCTCATCGGCTGCACTGGTACGCATATTAGTGAGCTGTTTTTTCTTACAAACGTTCACTTCAATATCCTGTTCCCGATTATTTTCTCCGACAATCATCCCAGCATAGACACGCAGGCCCGGGTCTACAAATAAATTTCCGCGTTCTTGAGCGGCATAAAGTCCATAAGCGTTTGTTTCCCCTTCTTCAAAAGCAATAAGTGCACCTCTGTTTCGTCCGGGGATATCTCCTTTATAGGGTTCATAGCCGTAGAACACATGACTCATCATTCCTTCACCCCTGGTTTCCGATAAAAAGTCACTGCGGAAACCAATCAGGCCGCGTGCCGGAATTTTAAATTCCAGCCGGAGCTGTGTCGGTGATACGCTTATCATGTTAGTCATTTCTGCTTTCCGCTTGCCAAGAAGTTCCATAATTGCCCCCAGTACATGCTCCGGAATGTCACATATGAGAAACTCAATTGGTTCGCATTTGACACCATCGATAGTTTTATAGATTACCTCGGGTTTGGAAACTTGAAGTTCATAACCTT
>CAYWSF010000047.1:0-9091 GCA_964460725.1 uncultured Desulfosporosinus sp. | reverse complement strand
CAGAAGAGCCATGGTGTTTATATCATGGCAGGAAGGGGAGTTAGTATGGATTCAACCGATCGGGCCCTGCTGAATATCATCCAAAGCCATTTCCCCATCGCAGTTCATCCCTACCGGCTCCTCGCTCTTGATGTGGGAACGACAGAAGAAGATGTATTGAAGCGAATTCAACATCTCCGGCAGGAAGGGATTATTCGCCGCATAGGGGGCATTTTTGATTCCCGGCACTTGGGGTACTATAGTACTTTGTGTGCGGCCAAGGTTCCCGAAGAGCTGATTCCTGCTTTGGCCCAGCTATTAGTGAAAATACCCGGCGTGACACATAACTATCTTCGTAACCATGATTATAACGTTTGGTTTACGCTGATAGCCCGTTCGAAAGCAGTTGCGGAAAGCATACTGGAGAATATCCGCGACACTTTGAAATTATCGAAAATTTATAGTCTGCCGGCTACTCAGGTATTTAAAATAAAAGTAAATTTAGATTTGAATTCAGCAGGGCAAGATGCGACTTCAGACAATAAAACAGCTTCTGCAGCGGACGCTTGCCAAAAGGAAGCAAAAGCTGATTTATATAGACTGGAACCGAATGACAGTGAGTCTAATAACAGTTCGTCGGTTGATTCTGAAAGTTTTGAATTACAAAGTGAAGATATTGCGCTTATTAAAGTATTGCAAGGGAATCTGTCGGATTCGCTCACTCCCTATAGTGAAATTGCTGAAAACCTCCATTGGCCGGTTGAGGATGTCCTTTCCGGCGCACTGCGTCTAAAAGAGGCAAAAGTCATGCGCCGTTTTGGGGCGGTTCTTCGCCATCAAAAAGCGGGTTTCGCGGCCAATGCCATGGGCGTTTGGCAAGTTGAGCCTGAACAGGCGGCTATAGCCGGAAAAATTATGGCAGGCTTTAAGGAAGTGAGTCACTGTTACCAAAGGCCAACCTTGCCCGACTGGCCCTATTCCCTTTTTACGATGATTCATGGTCGAACTGCCCAGGAATGCGAAGCAGTCATGCAAAGGATCTCTCTGGCAACGGGAATAAAAACATATGCCATGCTTTTTAGTACTGCTGAATTAAAAAAGAGCAGCATGCAGTATTTTCTGGAAAATGAAACAAACTAAAAAAGGAGAATTCGGCTTGAGTTTTATGGATGAAAAAAGTCATTTTGCCTTTGCCAAGGCACAAAAATTTATCCCCGGCGGCGTAAATTCGCCGGTCAGAGCCTTTAAATCCGTCGGCCGGGACCCAGTCTTTATAGACAGGGGTAAAGGGGCTTACATCTGGGATATTGACGGTAATCGTTACATTGATTATGTCGGTTCCTGGGGTCCGCTTATTGTTGGACATGCCCACCCGTATGTTGTCGCAGTGCTTAAACTTGTGGCCGAGCAAGGAACAAGTTTCGGTGCACCGACTGAAGTTGAAACACTCTTAGCCGAAGAAGTCCTGAAGGCCTATCCTTCCATGGAGATGATCCGCATGGTAAACTCCGGGACGGAAGCAACCATGAGTGCTTTACGCTTAGCACGCGGTGTCACAGGCAGGACAAAAATTGTTAAATTTGAAGGCTGTTATCATGGGCACTCAGACCAATTGCTGATTAAAGCAGGGAGCGGTGCGCTGACCTTTGGCATACCAACATCCCCGGGTGTTCCGGAACAAGTGGCCGCTGCCACAATTTCCGCACGATTTAATGATTTGGCAGGGTTAAAAGAAATATTTCAGCGCGAAGGTGAAGAGATCGCCGCTGTAATTCTCGAACCGGTAGCGGGAAATATGGGTGTCGTTTTACCGGAAGATGGGTTTTTACAAGGAGTTCGCAGTTTAACGGAGGAGTATGGAGCATTACTGATCTTTGACGAAGTAATGACCGGCTTTAGGGTTAGTTATGGAGGAGCACAAGACTTTTATGGCATCGATCCGGATCTAACTTGCCTTGGTAAAGTGATCGGCGGGGGACTGCCGGTTGGTGCCTACGGCGGAAAACGCCGTTTCATGGAACAAATCGCCCCCAGTGGTCCAATTTATCAGGCAGGAACCCTTTCCGGCAATCCTCTGGCCATGAATGCCGGATTAACAACCTTAAGATTATTACAACAACCTGGGACGTATGAAGATCTGGCCGAAAAAACGCTCCGTCTGGCCGAAGGCTTAAAGCAGCTTGCAGCGGAGGTAGGGCTGCCGATTTGGGTTAATGCCATCGGCGCGATGTTTTCGGCATTTTTCACGGACATTCCGGTTAAAGACTATGCCGGCGCTTGTACGTCGGATGCGGAACTATTTGCCAGATTTCATCGCGGAATGCTGGAGCGGGGCGTCTATTTAGCCCCCAGTCAATTTGAAGCCATTTTCTTATCTACTGCACACACCGAATCAGACATCGATCAAACATTGGAACAGGCTAGCATAGTTTTTAAAGCCCTCTAGAGATGCAGGAAGCTCTAAGCAGTATATAAAGCATGGAGCCATGTTCAATCACGTATGTTGCCTTTAGACAAAAAACTCTGCCGGAAATAAAATTCTCCCCGTACTCACCACGATCATCCTTTTGGAATATTATGTAAATGAAAGGATTGACTGGGAGGGGGGGGAAGGCTTGAAAGCAAATGAACGGATGAAGCTAATTAAGCAGTTGGAACAATTGAGGAATTCCAAGGTGTTGGTTTATTTTTCCCATACTTCTCTTGATGATACTATTTTAATCCCTCTATATAAGGAATTGAAGGAAATTGGCCACACTAAAAAAATCGATTTGGTTTTGCATAGTTATGGCGGAATGGTAGATACACCATATAAAGTTGTAATGCTGATCCGGGAATTTTGCGAAGAGTTTGCCGTTATTGTTCCGTTTGCAGCTAAATCTGCCGCCTCAATGCTTGTCCTCGGTGCAGATGAAGTTGTCATGGGACCGACGTCCGAACTTGGCCCGATTGACCCTCTGGTAAAACATCCGGTTTATAATGACCGCTTCATACCGGTTCAAGCTGTTCACCATTGTTTAAACTACTTGCAGCGGTCGATCATCAATAGTGCGTATCCTGAGATTACATCTCATATAGTAAGTCCTTTACTGGATAAGCTTGACCCATGGCTTATCGGGGACTACGAAAAAACCATAAAAGCGTCCCGACAATATGCAAAAACCTTATTATCGCGCTTTATGTTAAAAAATAACCCAGAATACGTAAATAACGTAACTTATGCTTTAACTGAAGGGTATTTTTCGCATGGCTATTCGATTGGTCATCGCGAGGCTAAAGACTTAGGGCTGATAGTGACTGAAGCAAGTGAAGAATTATGGGATGTAATCTGGAAGTTATATCTTGTTTACGAAGAACTAATAAAGGAAAGAGAAACGGAAACAAATGATAAAACTCCTGAAGTTTTTCCAGGATCATAAGTACATCTGAAGTCAAAAACTTGACACGGGTCAAATTTCTTATGCAATAAAAAAGTTGCTTGTTAACTCCTAATAAGGTAGTATGAGTATGGGGATTGATTCCTATCAGTGAGTAATACATTGGCTTGGTATCTAGTCATAATAATGGAGGTGGACAGATTGCTAATAACGTTTGGAGCCATTACACCTTTGACAGCCGGTATAGTTCTTGTCATTGCTTTGGTCCTCTTTGGGCCAGGAAAGTTGCCGGAATTAGGGAGATCCTTAGGCAGAGGAATAAAGGAGTTTAAGTCTGCTACTGATGGAGTTGAAAAAACGGAAGATATTAAAGCGGAAGAAATCAAAACTGAAAAAATAAAACTTGAAAAATAGTAAAAAATAATTGAATAAACTACGAAGCCGAAAGGCCTCGTTTTTTTTTGTCAAACAGAAGTTGTTAAGGCTAAATTGATTATTGATAAAATAGCTGGCCATTTAATTAAAGTTGGATCTAAAGAGAATAATGTAATAGGATGAAAAGGAGTTTTAAATGGCAAAACTACTTAAAGATATAAATGTTAGATAATAAAGGAGAAACCATTAAATGAACACATCGGCTGTCAAACCCATGAATCGCGTCCGGTTACTTAACCAATTTGTATCGATTATTTTTCCAATCGTAAAACAGGAATTGGCCGGCTGGATGCAAAAAGCTGCTCAATCTCCTAATCCCCACTTACGCCGGCAAGCCTTGGAGAGTATTCAGATGAAGGCTTTTCATTGCCAAGGGGGGAGTATCTATGCACTTTATCCCGGTGTGAATCGAGAGGAAGCAGTGCGATTTATTGTGGCTTATCAAACGATGAGTGATTATCTTGATAATTTAGTCGACAGCCTTGAAGTCCGGGATGAATTGGCATTTTCTCAGCTGCATTTAGCCATGCAGGAAGCCTTGAATCCGCATGCCGTCACATCCGATTACTATTTGTATTATCCCTACCGGGAGGATGGAGGATATCTGGTACGACTGGTTAAAACCTGCCAAGAAAGCCTAAAAAAGCTGCCATCATACCACGTGGTTCAAGATGAAGCAATAAATATGGCTGAACTCTATTCCCATTTACAAACCTATAAGCACCTCACGCTGGAAGAACGGGAAGCAAAAATGTTAAACTGGATTAATCCTCACCTGAAGAATTATCCGACCATAACTGCGTGGGAATTTGCCGCTGCGACAGGGTCAACCTTGGGGATTTTCTGTCTTTATGCCGCTGCCTTCAATGGCCAATTAACCGTCAAGCAAGGGCAGCAAATCGGGCAGAGTTATTACCCATGGATATGCGGCCTCCATATTTTATTGGATTACTTCATTGATTTGCGCGAAGACAGAGAAACAAAACAGTTGAATTTTGTGGCCTATTATGAAGATACGGAGACGATGAGTAAACGTCTGCTGCTGTTTGTACAAAAATCACTAGCACAAACGGCCTTTTTAAATCATGCCAAATTTCATCGCACTATCGTCCAAGGGCTTTTAGCCTTGTATCTGTCAGATGAAAAGAGTCAGGACAAAGAAATTCGCTCTATTACCGTGAACCTGCTAAGGGATAGTGGCTCGGGAGTTAAAATCCTCCATTGGTTATGCTGCCAATTACGAAAGAAAAAAGTTATTTAAGTTGTCCTCAACAAGATCGAATCTGCCAAATTAAAAAGGGTAGTTTGATAAGCGCTTTTGGGTATTTTATCCAGACAATCCCTCGCTTTGCTGATACAACTTATGGCTGTTGCATAAGCTTGATCGATGCTTCCTGAAGAAATAAGAGCGTCTTTAATGCTCTGAATGCTTTTAGGTGAAAAATTTTGTGTTTGAATAATTTCTTTAAGTTGAGTCCCATAGAGGGGGTTGTCCATCAGATAAAGGAAAGGAAGTGTTATGTTGCCGTTAATCAGATCCGCACAAACCGGTTTGCCTAATGCCTCTGAATCGCCATTGATGTCCAAAATATCATCGGTGATTTGGAAAGCGTAGCCAATATTTAATCCGAAGTCTCGCATCAGGCTCAGTTCTTCCGAAGAACCCCCTGCAAGCTTAGCCCCTGATTGACAGCAAGCGGCCAGCAGTTTTCCTGTTTTCTTCGTGATCCGTTCAAAATAATCTTGCCGGTTGACAGAACTGGAGAATTGCTCATTTGCTTGATTGACTTCTCCTTCGCACATCGCTTGGATCGCTTCGACAAGATAAGTCATACTGGATAGTAATTTATTGGTGGAAAGGATTCTAAAGGCTTCCGCAAAGAGATAATCCCCGGTCAGAACGGCCGAATGAGCCCCATGGAGGGCATATACGGTTGGTTTCCCGCGCCGGGTAGCAGATTCGTCGATCACATCATCATGAATAAGGGAAGCCATGTGAATAAGTTCGGCTGCAACGGCTGCTTGGATCATCTGTGGATTCAGAGGGGCAAAACACATACCGCTATAAAGAGTTAGGAGCGGCCGAATTCTTTTGCCGCCGGATTGTAATAAATTAATACAGGTTTGTTGAATAAGACCATCGGCTTTACAGAGTATGCGTTGTAATTTATCCTCTACTAACAGCAGCTCGGGGATCTGAAACGCGGCAATTGACGTATCTGTTTCTTTAAAATAGTGTTGTATACTCATAGTAAGCTACCTCTACCCTCAATAATAATTTCACCCGCCTTTTTGTATTATGTCATTTAGGGGAAGATAGGATACCTAAGTATAAAAAGATTAACATTAATATGAATTAAGATTTAGGACCAAGCACTGCGGCCAATATGAATATAAATAATTGATTATAGCGAAAAAGTATGGGAAAATAGAGATAGTGCAAATTGCTTTTCGAATTGGGCAAAACTAAAAATTTGAAAAATATAATTATGATGGGGAGAGAACATATTGAGATACTTTAAACGCAAAGGAATTAGGCCGATATTATTTTTAATATGCAGTCTGTTTGTTTTATCAGCCGGTATAGTTCAATTACTGGTAAGTAATTATACGGCTGCAGTTTTTCTGATAATAGTTGCACTTATTTTACTTTATGATGCTTCCGTCTATAAAAGGCCTTATTTGGGCTTGAGTGAAGAGAAATTACTAATTAATAATGGTTATGAGAAAATAGAAATTTTATTAACTGATATTACTTCGTTAAGTGAAGAAGGCAGCAGTCTAATAGTAAGATTCCGGCAAGCTTCCTCATCAATGAAGATGAAGGCCCGGATATCACTGACCACATTGAACAACGATGATAGCGAGGAATTTCTTAACGATCTAAAATCAAAACTTAGAATCATTTTCCATCGTGCCAAGCAAAAAGCGGAACTTGAAGAAAAAAAATAAAACCTGTTTGTCAAAGTTGTGCATGCTTATCCAAGCTTGACCAAAATGCTTAGCCGCAAGCCCCTGGCTTTAGACAGGGGGGAGGTTCAGACCCATAAAAAAGAAGATGCCGGATGCTGCACCATGATTACAAATGACGATGCCCAAGAAGATGCACAATATGATCAAGTACAAGCTTGTTTTGCAAGCTTTATTTTAAAATTAAAGAAAATTTTCACTAAATAAGATTAAACGATATTCGATAAAGGAAAAATTCTGCCTGAGGGCGAATTCTCTAAACTGATTAAGCGTTAACCACTTGTTAACCACTTAATAAATATAGACAACGAGGAGGAAAAGCAAATGATTTATTCCCGTGAAGTCGAAAACATGTGTACAGTGGCAAAAGGCCCAAAGCATGGTCCGGCAGCGATTCCGGAGGAAGGAAAATGGGTCAGGGTTTATGATGTAAAAGATATTTCCGGCCTTACTCACGGTATTGGCGGTTGTGCACCACAGCAAGGGGCATGTAAAATCACTTTGAACGTTAAGGAAGGAATAATCGAAGAAGCCTTGATTGAAACCATCGGATGCTCGGGGATGACTCACTCGGCGGCAATGGCTTCAGAGATACTGCCGGGCAAAACTCTTTTAGAAGCGTTGAATACGGACCTTGTATGTGACGCGATCAATGTCGCCATGAGAGAACTTTTTTTACAGATTGTTTATGGCAGAACACAGACTGCTTTTTCGGAAGATGGTTTGCCCATTGGAGCAGGATTGGAGGATCTGGGCAAAGGCTTGAGATCACAGGTAGCCACTATGTACGGAACAAAAGTAAAAGGAACGCGTTATTTGGAAATGGCCGAGGGATATATAACCCGCATCGGTTTGGATGAAAACAATGAAGTAATCGGATACGAGTTTGTTCACCTTGGAAAAATGATGGAAATGGTAGCAAAGGGCAGCGATGCAAATGAAGCATTAAAAAATGCGACCGCACAATATGGCAGATATGATGAAGCAGTAAAACACATCGATCCAAGACATGAATAAATCAAAAGGAGGAAACGTTATGCCATTGTTTGAAAGTTATGAGAGAAGAATAAATCAAATTAAACCGGTGTTGGATAAATACGGTATCAAAGACCTTGAAGAAGCAAGACAGATTTGTTCAGACAAAGGAATTGATGTGCATGCCATAGTCAAAGCCATCCAGCCCATCTGTTTTGACAATGCCTTATGGGCTTATACCTTGGGTGCTGCCATTGCGATCAAAAAAGGGCTTAAGACAGCAGCTGAAGCCGCCGTAGCCCTTGGCGAAGGTTTGCAGACGTTTTGTATTCCCGGCTCGGTTGCCGATCAACGTCAGGTTGGAATCGGACATGGCAACCTGGCGGCCATGCTGTTAAGGGAAGACACGAAGTGTTTTGCCTTCCTGGCCGGCCATGAATCCTTTGCTGCGGCAGAAGGGGCGATTGGGATTGCTAAATCTGCCAACAGAGTCAGAAAGCAGCCTCTGAGAGTAATTCTCAACGGTCTTGGTAAGGATGCAGCCTATATTATCTCCAGAATAAATGGCTTTACTTATGTTGAAACAGAACTAGACTACTTCACCAGTGAATTAAAAATTATTGAAGAAAAACCTTTCTCCAAAGGTGAAAAAGCCTTGGTTAAGTGTTATGGTTGTGATGATGTGCGCGAAGGCGTAGCTATCATGCATTATGAATCAGTTGATGTATCAATTACCGGCAACTCAACAAATCCTACCCGCTTCCAGCATCCGGTTGCCGGAACTTATAAAAAAGAATGCATCGAGCAAGGCAAGAAATACTTTTCAGTTGCTTCCGGCGGTGGCACAGGGAGAACCCTTCATCCGGATAATATGGCAGCCGGCCCTGCTTCATACGGCATGACAGATACGATGGGAAGAATGCACTCAGATGCTCAGTTTGCCGGCTCATCATCTGTTCCGGCACATGTGGAGATGATGGGACTGATTGGCATGGGTAATAATCCGATGGTTGGTGCATCCGTTTCAGTTGCAGTAGCGATTGAAGAAGCAAGTAAATAGACAGCGACCCCCGGCGGAGACCAGGGGTATATTATTATCGGGTGCGGCAACGATGCCTACGCACAAATTGAACTGGAAGAACATGTAAAAAAATACAGCAAAAATTCCGATCTGCTCCTGGTGCTTCCGAATCCTCACAAGGTCTATGCCGTTGAACCGGATGGTCTGACAGAGCTTTTGCCCACGCAGAATATTATCGCTTTCGAGCCGACCGAAGAGGAAGTTGAAACCCTGTATTCCAATCATATTTCGGTTGATTGTTACGGACACGGCACCTATGAAATTTTCCTGTTCG
>CAYWSF010000046.1:0-9232 GCA_964460725.1 uncultured Desulfosporosinus sp. | reverse complement strand
TTCAGGATAATTTACAGAATATTTATGAGAAGATTCTTGATGCAGCCCTTGAACTGACCCAGACCGACAAAGGGGCCATCGGCAAATTTAATAAGCAGATTGGCTTAAACGACTCCTTAAAAACGCGCGGTTTTAAGTCCCCTTTCATAAAACACTTTAAATATACCATTGGTGAGGTAGTTTCCAGGAAAGTATTTGAAGATAGGATTAGGGTAATTATCGAAGATGTTTCGGAAGCCTCTTTTTATAATGAAAAAGATCGAAAGGCCCTTTTGGATGAAAGGATTCAGGCCCTGCAATCTACACCGATGATCAGCAGTTCAGGCCATGTCCTGGGCATATTGACAACACATTATGCTACTAAGCACCGGTTTGAGGAACATGAACTGCGCCTGCTGGACTTGTTAGCTCACCAGGCCGCAGATGTTATTGAGCGAACTGAAGCAGAAGAGGAGATTAATCTAAGCAATAAATGCGCTCTTGCCTTAGTTGAGGAACTGCGTAAAATGGATGAAAATAAAAATGGGTTTCTCAGTATGCTTTCACATGAACTCAGAAACCCATTGGCTTCGATCCTCATGAGCCTCTCTCTGCTGGACCGGGTGGAACCTAATGGAGAACAAGCTAGGCAAGCCAAAGAAGTTATGAAACGACAGACAGCCCAACTCTCTTGTCTGGTGGATGATCTGCTGGATGTCACGCGCATTAACCAAAATAAGGTTAGCCTAAAAAAAGAGCCTGTAAATATTAACGAACTCGTTTCCATGGCAGCAGAAGATTACAAGGCGCAGTTCGAAAACCAGGAAGTTAGTTTGGAAGTTGAATTAACTTCCGATTCGTTATGCATGGATGCGGATAAGGCTCGCCTGACGCAGGTTATTGGAAATCTGCTTCATAATGCGGCCAAGTTTACCTCAAAGGGCAATTATACCCGGGTGAAGGTTTGGAAAGATGAGGATAAACAAGAGGCGGTCATCAGTGTTAAGGATAATGGGTTAGGCATTAGAGCGGATGTTATGCCTGATTTATTCTTACCCTTTATCCAAGTAGATAGTTCACCGGATCGGCGTCGAGAGGGGCTTGGCTTGGGCCTGGTCATCGTAAAAAGCATGGTGGAATTACATGGGGGGAGCGTTAACGCTGTAAGTAAAGGTTTGGGAAAAGGGGCGGAATTTATAATCCGCTTGCCCCTTTCGGTAACCCCTTACAACAAACAAGTTCAGCAGCCGCAAGCTAGGGAGGAAACTCCGCGAGCCCTGCGGATCCTGGTGATCGATGATATCCCGGATGTGGCCGATATCCTTTGTTCTCTGCTTCGACAAATAGGTCATGAAGTCATCTCCGCCTATAATGGGGTCGAAGGGATAGCCAAAGCGAAAACGTTTTGTCCGGAAGTCCTGCTTTGTGATATCGGTATGCCTGGCATGAACGGTTACGAAGTAGCGAGAAATATTCGCTGCGATAATAAGCTGAAGAATGTCTTCCTGATAGCGTTGACCGGTTATGCCCAGCAAAGTGATCTTAAACGAGCCAAAGAATCCGGCTTTGATCGGCATATAGCCAAACCGGTGGACCTGGATATACTGAAACAGGCATTAGCTAAAGTCCCGTAAAGCTCCAAGAACCGCATCACTACATTAACATCTATTTTACCTAGCTCTTACTCAAATACGAATTTTCTGACGCACACGTCAAATCAACGCTTTCGAGCTGCGGAATTGCCATAATTGAGCATATGTCTTCGTGTTTGAATTAGAGCCTTTTACTTTGAATTATTCGAAGCTTGAGGATTCCTGTATTCTGTATAATAAAAACAAATCAAGAAAATATAAGTTATGATATGATAAAATTAATGAATGTTAAGACCAAGTTAATATCGGAGACTAAGAATAACAATGACAAAATGATTGGTACGGCCTGTGCGGCGGATATTTTTACGCTCGATATTAAAAGGAAGGTGAAGCCCGTTGGATACTGACAAAAATGATAATAAAAAATATGGTTTTGTTCACCTTCATAATCATACAGAATTCAGTTTGCTCGATGGTGCAGCGCGGATCAATAATTTGATTAAGCGGGCAGTTGAATTGGAAATGACCGCTTTAGCAATTACTGATCATGGGGTCATGTATGGGGTCATAGACTTTTATAAAGCTTGCCTGAAAGCGGGGATTAAACCGATTATCGGATGCGAAGTTTATGTAGCTCCCAACAAACTGACAGATCGGACACCCGGAAAGGACGATGCCAATTATCATTTAGTTTTATTGGCAGAAAATGAGGAAGGGTATCGCAACCTTATTAAGCTGGTATCGATCGCCCATATCGATGGATATTATTATAAACCGCGTATCGATAAAGAAATACTTCGCCAACATTCTGCCGGACTTATTGGACTGAGTGCTTGTTTAGCAGGTGAGGTAGCAAGGCGCCTTCTGGAGGATAAACTGGAAGCTGCTATTCAAGCTGCTCTCGATTATGAAGGAATTTTTGGGAAAGGAAACTTTTTTCTTGAAATCCAAGATCATGGTTTAGCAGAACAACGCAAGGTAATTTCCGCAATGTGGAAGGTGCATGAACAAACCGGGATTCCGATGGCAGCGACCAATGATGTGCATTATGTCAACCGAGAGGATGCTTTTGTCCAAGATGCTTTACTCTGTATCCAAACCGGCAAAACCTTAGCAGATACTGCAAGGATGAGTTTTTCCAGTCAAGAGTTTTATCTCAAATCAGAAAATGAAATGGCCCTGTTGTTTGGCGAACATCCTGAGTTGTTGGAAAATACAGCCCTAATCGCTAAACGCTGTCAAGTAGAGCTTAAATTTGGAAGGAACTTATTGCCTGTCTTTGAAGTTCCTGCCGGATATACATTAAATAGTTATCTTGAAGCTGAATGTCGCCAAGCATTTCCTTGTTTTTACCCAAATATGACGGAAAAGGAACGCGAGCGACTGGATTATGAACTGGGTATTATTTCCAAGACAGGTTTTGCAGGGTATTTTCTAATAGTTGCCGATTTTTGCCGTTTTGCCAGGGAAGACGGCGTGGCCGTCGGTCCAGGGAGGGGTTCTGCGGCGGCAAGTATGGTCGCCTATTTACTGAGGATTACCTCTGTTGAACCGTTGCGTTTTTATCTTTTGTTTGAAAGATTTTTGAATCCGGAACGGATTTCCATGCCGGATATTGATATAGACTTCGACCCGGAAGGCCGGGAACGTGTGATTCGCTATGTTACCGAAAAATATGGCCCGGATAAAGTCTGTCAAATTATTACCTTTGGAACTATGGGCGCTAAGGGAGCCATCAGGGATGGCGGCAGGGTTTTGGCTATGCATTTAGCCAAGGTCGATAAAGTAGCAAAGGCCATCCCTTCGGATTTAGGCATAACTTTAGAAAGAGCCTTAAGCGTCTCTCCGGACTTAGCCCGCATGGTTGAAGGAGACGAAGAAATTAAAAGACTCTACACCTTAGCAAAGTCTCTCGAGGGTATGCCCAGACATGCCTCAACGCATGCAGCAGGGATCGTAATTTCTCAGGAACCCCTTACCAATCACCTCCCTCTCCAGCGCACGTCCGAAGGCTTTATCATGACTCAATTACCAATGAAAGCGGTCGAGGAAATTGGTCTTTTGAAAATGGACTTTTTGGGTTTGCGTAACTTAGCCATTTTACATGAGGCTGTGCAAAGAATTGAAGAGACGCGTGGTCTAAAACTAGATTTACAAACGCTGACTCTGGATGATCCCAAGACATATAGGTTATTAGCTTCGGGAAACAGTGCGGGGGTCTTCCAGTTAGAAAGCGGTGGTATGCGCGCGATTCTGAAAGAACTTAAGCCGAACTGCTTTGAAGATATTATCGCCATCCTGGCTTTATACAGACCTGGCCCGATGGAACAAATTCCAGAATTTATCCGCCGCAAAAACGGGGGAGAAATCACTTATCTGCATCCGAAAATGGAACCCATTCTTAAATCCACTTACGGAATTATTGTTTATCAAGAGCAAGTTATGCAAATTGCCCGTGACATTGCGGGTTATTCGCTGGGACGAGCAGATTTACTTCGCCGGGCAATGGGAAAAAAGAATAAAGAGATCATGGAAGAAGAACGTCAGATTTTTATTCACGGATTACAAGATAATGATGGAAAACCGATTATCCCAGGGGCACTCCGGATGGGGTTAACTGAGCAAAAAGCAGAAGCAATTTTTGATTTGATGGAAAAATTTGCGGAATATGGTTTTAATAAGGGTCATGCTACTGCTTATGCTGTGATTACGTATCAAACGGCCTATTTAAAAGCAAACTATCCTTTAGAGTTTATGGCGGCACTCTTAAGTACCGTAATAAGTTCATCAGACAAAGTATCCTATTATATTCAAGATGCTAAGCTCAACGGCATTCAGGTGCTCCCTCCAGATGTTCAATATAGTCAAGTTGGGTTTTCTATTGAAGAGCAAGCCATCCGCTTTGGCTTGGGAGCCATCCGCAATGTGGGTGTTAATGTCGTGGAAAAGATTTTAGAAGCACGTCAAGACGGCCCCTTTAAATCGCTGGATGATTTCTGTCTAAGGGTTGATCAAAAGGTTTTAAACCGGCGTGTGCTGGAAAGTTTGATACGTGCCGGTGCTATGAGTTCGTTTTGTTCCCGGGTACAGGCTTTAGCCGTAATGGATCAAGTGTTAGATATGACTGGACAACGGCAAAAAGATCGGCTTTCCGGGCAATTTTCTCTATTTGATTTATATGAAGACCTGGATGTCAGGATTAGTCTGCCCGAACTGCCGGATTTTTCAGAACGAGAGATTCTTGAGATGGAAAAAGAATACCTCGGCTTCTACTTAAGCGGCCATCCTCTTTCCTCGGTTCTGCCTCAACTGCGGCTCTATATATCCTCAGATATTCTAACGTGTCTTGAAAGCCAGAAGGAAGAAAAAGTGGCACTCGGCGGATTAGTAACCAGGCTTCGCCAGAATGTGACTAAAAAAGGCGAGATGATGGCCAGTTTTATTCTGGAAGATTTAACTGGAGGAATTGAAGTCTTGGTTTTTCCGCGGGTCTATATGCATACTTACGCTTTAAGTAACGATCAGGTAATTGTGGTTGTAGGCAGGTATATCATCAGGGATGAAGAGAGAAAAATCTTTGCTGAGAAAATCACACCGCTTGAAGACTTAAAACATTCGAAAGAATTATCACGTAGTACACAGCGAACCCCAGCCCCTGCCGCCAAAAAGATTTCCTCCTCAATAACAGCTAGAAAACGGTTATTTTTACGATTTAATACCGAAAAAAGCGATCTGCTCAATGTTGCTGTGAACATATTACAACGGTTTCCCGGAAGTCAACCGGTATATTTCTACTTTGAAGATACCAAACAATGCAAAGAAGGAGCACGGGAATTCTGGGTTAGTGAGCAGTATGAATTGGAGGCCGCACTTCATGAAGTGCTGGGCCGGAAAAATGTGGTATGGAAAGCAGCTAAAAATTTTGCTTAAGTGGCAGGAGTTTTAATTTTTAAGACGAAATTCTTACAAGAATAAAACCGAAAAACTGACTGAGAAACTAACTTTTTAATAAAGGAGATTTATTGTGCGTACTGCTATTTATCCGGGAACATTTGATCCGGTAACCAATGGACATCTCGATATCTTAAGCCGCGCAAACAGACTTTTTGCAGAAATAACCATGGCCATTTCTGCAGATAATAAGAAGACACCCTTGTTTACGCTGGAAGAAAGAATGCAACTACTCTTGGAAGCAACAAAAGACATGCCGAATGTAAAAATCCGTGTTTTTGATGGGTTGACAGTTGACTTTGCACGAAAATGCGGAGCCGTGGCCATTATTCGAGGATTACGTGCTTTATCCGATTTTGAATATGAATCTCAACTCGCCTCAATGAACAAGAAAATTGCACCAGATATTGAAACTGTTTTCCTGATGACACAAAGTGAATTCTCTTTTGTAAGTTCCAGTGCAGTCAAGTGGGCAGCTAGTTTACAGGCCGGAGTGTCAGATTTTGTACCGCCACATGTTGAAAAGGCACTACTAACCAAATTGTCCGGCGTCCGCCCCGATTCAACTAGATTAGAATAGACTGCCGGTCTGCATTCATTGCACAATCAGGTGGACTATGGTATCATAATATGAATTTAACAAGGGGGTTCTTACTAAATGTGGACCGTCATTTATATTGCACCCAATAAGTTGGTTGCAGAAAAATATAAAACCATCCTCACAAAAGAAGGAATGCTTGTTCAACTTCGCCCGATTGGTTCAGCACATTTAGGTGATCATGCTTCAGTCGAAATCCTCGTCCCGGAATTAGAAGCTGAAGAAGCGCATGAAATCATTACCGGCGCCATAAGAAGCTAAGTAATAAATACAAATAGTAAGCTTAATTTGTCAAAAGGTATTGACTAAATCCCATAATTAATGGTATTATCATTAAGTCGTCTTAATGGACGAACCACCATGGCCCTTTAATCAGCAAAGGCAATCATGGTCGGATAAAAAAGAATTTTGCCGGTGTGATGGAACTGGTAGACGTGCGGCACTCAAAATGCCGTGTCCTCTGGACGTGTCGGTTCGAGTCCGACCACCGGCACCATTTTTCAGTGAATATGAGATTGTGTAATCATGCCTAAAGAGTAGATTATATAATCTCATATTCATATATTTACACAAACATCATTCATACGTTCACCTTAAAAAACAAATGAAAAGGCAGGTGAAAAGCCTGGCTTCTTGGCAGGTTCACCGTAAAAACCCATTAGTATAGGCTAAGACCTTTGCTGTGAATTTTGCGGGTGGCGCGGTACACGTTGCAAAAGGCCGCTGCCTTCTTGACACCGCCGTCTTACTAGTCGGGTAGATGAATAACATACGCTATATTTTGAATAAGTTTGCGTGTGTTTTAGAAACCAGGTAGGGTACATGAAATATATAATCGTTTTAGCAGATGGAATGGCTGACTATCCAATAGATAAACTCGATAATAAAACTCCCTTAGAATTTGCCAATACTCCGAATTTTGATTTCTTTGCTGCCAATGGAAAAATGGGAATGGTAAAAACCGTACCTGATACACTTTCACCGGGAAGTGATACTGCCAATCTTTCAGTCTTAGGCTACGACCCGGAAAAATATTATAGCGGAAGATCCCCTTTTGAAGCAGCAAGTATCGGCATCCCACTGGAGCTTACGGATATTACCTTTAGGTGTAATGTAGTTACGCTTTCGGAAGAGGAACCTTATACAGAAAAAGTTATCTTGGACCACAGCGCGGATGAAATAACGACTGAGGAAGCAACCGAATTAATAAAAGCCGTGAATATGCATTTTAAAACAGAAGCCATGCAATTTTATCCCGGAATAAGCTACCGGCATATTTTAGTTTGGCACAACGCACCCAAGGATTATAAACTAATTCCGCCGCACGATATTTTATTAAAAAAGATTGACAAATATCTGCCGACCGGCGCAGACAGTGCCGTTCTGTTGGAAATGATGAAGAAAAGCTATGATTTCCTAAAAGATCATCCGATAAATATTAAACGAAAAGAAAAAGGCCTTAAACCTGCAAATTCAATCTGGCTTTGGGGAGAAGGTCATAAACCTGCTTTACCAAGTTTTTTGGAAAAATATAATGTTCAAGGTTCGATTATTTCAGCAGTAGATTTGATTAAAGGAATCGGTATCTGCTCAGGCATGAAGATAATTGAGGTCGCAGGCGCAACTGGAAATGTGCATACAAATTATGCGGGAAAGGCCAGAGCTGCACTGGAAGAGTTGGCTAATGGACAGGATTTTGTTTATATTCATGTAGAGGCGCCTGATGAGTGTGGACATAGGGCTGAACTGGAAAATAAAGTATTGTCCATTGAATTAATTGATAAGGAAGTAGTCGGTACATTGTTAGCGGGTCTAAGCGGACAGGACTTTAGATTAATGGTTTTGCCGGATCATCCCACACCCCTCAGCTTAAGAACACATACCGTTGAACCGGTACCATTTGTCATATACGACAGTACAAAAATCAAGCAATCGGGAAAACAGTCTGTTTTTAATGAAAAAAGTGCTGCCCAAACTGGCATTTATCTGGAAAAAGGTTATAAGCTAATGGATACATTTATTCTTGATCAAACGCTAAGTTAAAAGATAAACATGTGAGTATAAATAGCATATACAGCATAAACAGCTTTAACAACAGTAATAACAAGGGTAAGAAATTTGAAATCTTACCTTTGTTTTTTCCATTTCAATGATTCAAAATGTTTTGACAGATAATACGTCTATTCCCATTCACTCGTTTGAGGGAAAGCAGCGGGTATGATATAGTAAATTGCGAAAGATTGGGGGGTTTGCGATGCCGCGAATGGTAATTTTAGACGGAAACAGTCTTGCAAATCGGGCATTCTATGCTTTACCGCACTTAACAACTACCGATGGGCGTCCGACGAATGTTTTACATGGTTTTTTAACCATGCTGTTTAGACTGGAAGACGAACAACAACCGGATTACTGGGTGGTAGCTTTCGATAAAACTAAGGCCACAGTCCGCATTGAACAATTTAACGGGTATAAAGCGCAGCGTAAGGAAACCCCTGAGGGATTGCGTCCGCAATTCGATTACCTTAAAGAAATATTAACGGAATTGGATGTACCCATCCTCGAACTTGCCGGTTATGAAGCGGATGATCTTATTGCCGCGGTAACTAAACAAGCAGAAGCACAGGGAATAGAGGTTCAAATTTATACGGGGGACAGGGATGCCCTGCAGCTAATCTCTCCCAAGACAAATATCTGCTTGACTAAAAAAGGGATCAGCGAAATTGAGTGCTATGATGAACACCTCTTATGGGAACGCTATCAGCTGCGGCCTTCCCAAGTCATCGATCTTAAGGGGTTGATGGGAGATTCCTCGGATAATATCCCTGGGGTTCCTGGTGTCGGTGAGAAAACCGCACTTAAGCTACTATGGGAATTTAACTCGGTCGAAGATGTTTTAGCAAATACGGATCAATTATCTGGGAAAAAACTGCGCAGTAATTTAATAGAATTTGCTGATCAGGCGATTTTAAGCAAGAAACTGGCAACTATGATCACCGATATTCCGTTGGAATTTGCCTTGGGTGATTTTGTCTATCGCCGCTCGCAAGCAACCAAAGCACTCCCGGTTTTTCAAAAGTATGATCTGATAAGGGTAACCCGTTTGTGGCAAAAA
>CAYWSF010000045.1:3851-9287 GCA_964460725.1 uncultured Desulfosporosinus sp. | reverse complement strand
GCAACAGATTCATGGCTATCTGTTTGGCGGGCTTTATGATTTTGCTGGGCAAATAAGAACGCACAATATAGCCAAAGGCGGCTTCCAGTTTGCAATGGCGCGGTTCCTGCCAGAAACACTCAAGAGCATAGAAAAAATGCCCGAAAGCACCTTTGACGAAATTGCGGACAAATATGTGGAGATGAATGTTGCTCACCCGTTCATGGAGGGCAATGGAAGAAGCACGAGGATTTGGCTCGACCTGATGCTTAAAAAGAACCTAAAACTCTGTGTTGATTGGAGTAAAATCAACAAGAAGGACTACCTCTCTGCTATGGAAAAAAGCGTTTCAAGTCCGGCACAAATAAAAGTTTTACTGAAATCATCCTTAACCGATAAAATTAACGACCGCGAGGTCTTTATGAAAGGTGTGGATTATTCCTACTACTACGAGCAGGAAGACATTATTTCAGAAGAATAAACCCTGACTTGTTCCCGATAACCGATAAAAACCGTTGAACTGTTCCCTTGAACAGGCAGTACCCGTAAAATCCACCGTTGACCTATTCCCTCGAACGGGCAAAACGAAAAATACAGACCAGACATCAAGTTGATGTGACCGTCAAGTAGAAATGAACAAATTCCGATAAATAATTTTCAACACCTAGTTATTGCCATAAATGGTTTATCAGTTTAAAGCAGCCATCAAGTTGGGGACCTTTTGCAGTTTGATTGTGATCCAAAAATGGTTTGCCTGTGCTTAAGCCGGTAACTGTCGCCGTCCAAAGCCAGCACTTCACTTTTGTGAAGAATACGATCCAATATTGCTGTAGTGATAGCTGAGTCGCCCAGGATTTCTCCCCATTCTTCGGGACCCTTGTTGGAGGTAATGATGAGCGAAGTCTGCCCGTAGAACTTGTTAATCAACTGGAAAAACAGATTGGCTTCATGGCGGTCGATGGCCATAAACATTAAATCATCAATAATAACCAGGTCAGAGGTTGTCAGCCGTTTTAGTCTGGCCTTGGAAGAGCGGGTAATCTCCTGGGTTTTTAGTAACCCCACCAGTTCACCCATGACGGTAAAATGGACCTTGTAGCCACGACGAACAGCTTCAACGCCCAGCCCAGTGGCCATATGCGATTTACCAACTCCCGGCGGGCCGAGCAGTACCAGATTGTAGGCCTGCTCCAGCCAATGAAGTTCTTTGAGCTGGTTTAGTTGCTTTTGGCTCAGGGATTCTTGCTCATTGATATCAAATGTCTCCAGTGTCTTGTACTCTGGAAATGCGGCCCACTTGAGCTGCTTTTCCAAACGGCGCTTTTCCCGGGTGGTTAATTCATGAGCCACCAGTTGATACAGAAACTCTTGGTAGGTTAAATCATTACCCTGGGCCTCAAGCAATAATTCATCCAAAATGCCGGCTGCAGATGGCATGTTCAGCGCAGTCATATGCTGCTTAATGAGGGATAAGCCGGGTTCCATCAAACCCCTCCTGTCGGTAAAATTTTGTAGTTATTTAAATCCCGTACTGTTGGTTTAATTTTTAGTTTATAGCTGTTTTCCGGGTCAATGGTTTTAATTTCCGCTGGTGAAAACGTTTCAACTGTAAAGATGGGTTTTTGCCGGAAGTAACCCACAGCATCACTAAAATCACTGGCGCTAAAAAGTTTATTTTTCAGGCAATAATGCAAAGCCTTTTCAATCACTGCCTTTTCTGCATCCTGGATTGTATTTTGAATGAGCTGCAGTTGGTCCCGGACGTATCGAGGCTTGGCAACACGGATGCCGCCCAAGAAGGGCTGGATTTGGGGCAAGTCATGATATTCTTCAATTACCTTGTTGATTAGCTCTTGAATTTTCCGGCTTTTATCCCGCCCGTGGTCATTGTTTTTGACCAATTTGCCTTTATCGGCACAGACCAAATGGCGGGCGATAACCTCGCCTGTTTTCTGGTCAATGACTTTTAGCATGCCAGCCTCTGTTATGTCAAGGTGGACAAAGGTTTTCGGATCCTTATAGGTGCCCAGGGGCACGCTATAGCGGTTGCCGTTGTAGGGAACGGTGTTGTTCTTTCTCACTGAAACTGCTATACTGCCGGTAATAGGTATTTTTTGTTGTTCAAGCTTTTCTGTTACCGGCGTTAGATGTTTGCGCTCCTCGCTAAACACCTGTGCCGGTATTTTCTTTGTGGTGTTGTGCATTTTCCCGTTGCCGGTGCGAAAAAGCCAGGCCCGGCACTCTTCGTTAAGCTTGTCGATATGGTGAAAAACGCGGTTTTGTGAGAAGTTCTTTTTTACAAAGCCGACCACGTTTTCTACCCTGCCCTTGGTTTCTGGGTCCTGTTTTCGGCACATGTAAATTTTAAAAAGGCGTTTTGTTACGTACTTGGCAAATTCCTGGGTCAGAACTAGATCTCCGTGGTTTTCACTGACTAGAATCAGGTGGTCTTGGTCATAGACAATTTCTTTAGGCATCCCCCCATAATACTCAAAGGCGTTTTCATGGGCCTTGATTACGGCCTGGGTGGTGAAGGGGCAGGCTGACCATTCTACATATTTGTAGCGCGAGTGGGAGAGGACGAAGACTATAAACCATAATTTTATGGGCTGGCCGAGTGCATTCAGTAGCTTTGTTTCTCCGAAGTCAACCTGAATTTGCTGCCCCATGGGCGGGTCTTCGACTGCTTCGTATTGCCGCTTACATACAACTTTTGGAATGTCATACTCCTTTCTTAAATATCGAACGTAATTTCTAACGGTTCCTTCGCAAACGTTAGCCAGGGGGTGTTTGTCCATGATCCAATCCAGCACTTGGGCCGCTGATAAATCGGGATATGTTTTAAGCCAGTTAACTACCTCATGTCTGTATGCATCTAGTTTTTTTCGGCGTGTTCGGCTATCCCGGTTTACTTTTTCCACATTTTCAGGTGTAGCGTTAAGATATGCATAGACTGTGTTACGGCAAACACCTAGCTTCCTGGCAATCTGGGAAATGTTCAATCCTATTTCTTTGAGTGACTGAACCTCGTAGTACATCTTCCACCTTTCGTTAATGTGCATGATTTCCTCCGGCTATGATGAAGTGGAATAATTTCCAGTTCCATCATAGCCGAAAAGGATGTTTATGGGATATAGTGTTCATCCTTATTTGTTGAAATCTGTTGTTTATAGTTTATCAGTTACAGTTGAGCCTATCGTGCCATGTGGAGTGCGTAGTATTGATGACGAATAGTGGATTGAAGGGCAATTGAGGTAGGTAGACCACTATATGTAGCCAATAAAAAGGTTTCGAGGTTAGCCTCTTTTTAGTAATAATTAATGGAAATATTTTGATGAAACATGTATAATTAAGGAAAAGCGTGTAGGAATGTATATATGAACTTTGAAATTGTAATGTATCAGACCGAAGATGGTTTGACGAAAATAGAAACTACCCTACCTTTGACAACGATACTGTTTGGCTGTCCATTGACCAAATGGCAGAGTTGTTTCAGCGCGATAGAAGTGTTATTGGTAAACATATAAGTAGTAAAAAATTATTGTACGGAAGAAGAATTATCTGCATTAAACAGCGTTGTTTCGGCTTATCTTGAGTGTTTTAGGTGGCTCTAAAGCCGCGCGCAGTTGGTTCTAAGACTCCGCGCGAGTGCTTCTAATTCGCTGTGTTTCCCAAATAAAAACAAATCCCCTCGAAAATAAACTTCGATGGGGGATGATAACAATTATCAAATTGTCAGAATTGTTTGGGGTACGACCCCGTAACGCCTATTTTCAATATATATAGGGCATTTCATCAGGAGTAATTTTAATATCTTTAATTTTATCACGGCAAAACAGGCTAATTTATCAGTCCCATTTCCTAATGATATCCACCCTCATGCTTTGCGGGCTAGCAAAGCGATCCATCTTCTTGAGTCCGGTGTCAACATCATTGCAATTCGGGGGGATCTTCTTGGGCACACAAGCGTCTCAACTACTCAGGTTTACCTAAGAGTAAACAGCCAAGCTAAAAGGGATGCAATCGTTAAGGCTTATCCTTCCTTGGTGGAATCAGTCCCAGCGTGGCAGGAAAATTGTGATCTAATGGAGTTATTAAAACAAATGTGCTCGTAGCATCCACTACGGATTATCGAAACAAATCAGCGGCCCGCATTCCATCTTACATAGTTTGTTGCGGGCCAGTTTCGATAATATTATGGTTTCGGTAATCGTCGGCATGGAGAACTTCCCTTGCGCATAATTGTTCGTGCAGCTTTACATATATCGGCTTAAGCCAGTCCTCCGCGCATTTAATCAGCCAATTGGACATCGTCTGCCTGGAAAGTAGGATGCCGTTTCTGTTAAACTCCTGTTCCTGCCGGTAGAGCGGCACTCCGCTAACAAACTTCTGTGTCATAATATGTGCTACCGCTTCCGGTGAAGCAAAGCTGCCTTTGATCACCGGCTCGTCAACAGGAGCCTTGATTATTGGAACATGGCACGCTTTCTTTTCGCATTTGCGACATGAGTATACATGTTTGATATGCTCGACAATGACCGCTTTGGCAGGTATCAGTTGCCACATCAGTTGACGAAGAATCAAACAACTGAACATTTGTTATTATTCAGTAGCTTGACGTCGATCTGGCGACTCCTGCCATAGGCGTCAGTAAATCTATAAACATGGATAATGCCACAAGAGCAGAAATAACTTTTCTTTTTGCCTTCACTTTTTTTCCCCGATGCTTTAGTAAATTGTCTCGACTTGGGACAGTACCGGGTTGTTCCTTTACAATATCTCATTAATTTCGGGCTTGCCTGTCTATGTAGAATATTTTTTAAGATTTTTGACGGGCTGTATATCGACGCCTAATAACAAAATATTTTACAATTGGGATGATTTTTCTCAAAAAAATACCCCTTGACATGGATAACTTTTGGTTGCATAAAATTATAGTTTAAAACTATTTACCCATGTCAAAGGAATGGAAAAGAGAGGTATTTGCTGGGGTAATCTTAAAGATTGTAAATAAATTAGAATTATAAAGTTGTTTAATTAAACTAAAGTTGTCCTTCTTTTCCCAAATAACATTACCAGTTCAAGTAAAAGAACAACTCCTTCTTGTGAAGCCAACGGCAATAGATACTTCAATTGCTGATGGCTATGATTAGATTTCTCTAACTATTTATTCCCCACCGTTCACAAACAGTGCTAGTTTAAGTAATTTTACAAAAACCCTATAATTTTGTGCCATTACCTGTTGTTCAGTTCACAAAGTATCGGTCTACAAGTTCTTTGTATGTCGGGCGATGATCATTTTAGCAACTTTTGTCCCCGAGTCGGCAGCACGCTCTGTGAAATAGCCTACACCAACAGTGCAGTCTCCTGCGAAATACAGTCCGTCAATTCCGGACTCAAGAGGTAATTTCCTTACCGCATGGATGCCGTGATGCACAGGTGCCGATGGAACGATGC
>CAYWSF010000045.1:0-3828 GCA_964460725.1 uncultured Desulfosporosinus sp. | reverse complement strand
GTCCATTCAACATTTTCTTTCACTTCAGGCCATCTGCTGTATACGCCCTCGGCCATGTGTGCGAACCACTTTTCTTTGGTTTTCTTCTTGTAGTCTGAGGGACTGAGAAACAGTTCGGCATTGATGGCCTGCTTGCCGGCCGGTACCCATGAAGGATCCAAGTTCGAAAATGTCGCAATGACACCGTCGTATCTCCCATCCGGAGTCAACAACATCAGTTGGGCTGACAGATGAGGCAGCACTTTCTTTTTCAAAGCAATGTGAAGATCGAGCGCCACCGTGTCGGATCTAAAAAGATCTGTGACGATTTCATCAATGTTTTTAGGCATGTTCGTACCCAGCAACTTCCTTAGTTCCGGATAGACTGCTGTATTAACAACATACTTGGTTCTATATATTTCCTCAGCTCCATCCGGATTAATAACTACGACTCCTTTTGACTTACCGTTTTCGACAATCACATTCTTAACCGTGTGATGGACAAGAACCTTTCCACCGTTATTCTTTACGGTTCTTAAGAAGCCCACAGGAAGAGCATGTGCCGGCTCTCCAGTCATTTTGACAATCGCATGACGGCCCCCAAAATTGCCGCCTATGAGTAAAGTGACGAGTGTATTAATGGAACCTTCTTCCAATGCCACCTCATCGGCCAAAACACTGTTTGCGGCTACGAACCTTCGAAGAATCGCTTCGACGTTTGGATCGTTGCTGATCTTCTTCAGCCATCCGATTGCTGGCTTTTCATCGAACTCCTGCGACCACAGTTCTTCCAGCGTGCAGGCCAGACCTGCGTCTATGACCTTGGTCATCTCCTTTTTACTGTTCTCAGGCAAATCCATACCTATCTTGCTCAGGAATTTTAAGACCCCTTCACCATTTGAACAGAATGGTAGGAACACCTCTCTCCCAGCATAGATTGCATTTTGAGGCAGTATTTCCCAACTAAGGTTTGTCCCTGTTTCCCTTGCGGCTTTCACCCAGCACCCTTGACCCTCATTAAGGCTAAGACACCAAAGGATTACATGAATATGCTTATCGAGCTTGAACCCATCCCTTAGGATAGGGACGTCGTATCTTGTCCCGCCTTCTTCTCCCTTTTCAAAAACAACAGTACGCAATCCTGCCTTTGCCAAGTAAGCAGCAGCGATCGAACCGCCGGGTCCTGCACCGATTACTGTGACATCGAATTCGTCGTGAATACGCATCTAGCAAACCTCCTCATATGATATATTTACTTCCTCTCCAGGGCATTCAGGAACACAAGTTTTACGCTACTCATCTTGACCCTCCCATTTTATTAAATTGCCGCAACCTCTTAGTAAATATTAATCACCTCCAATTTTATTAAATTGCTACAACCTCTTTTTTTGATATTTTTTAACATATAATTGCATACTTTATTAGCTAATATTACAGTTAACAACTTCAAAATGAGAACAATAAGATGAATTATGAAGAATGGTTAAAATTCAGGGGATGCGTTAAAAAATGGAAGACTCCTTTCACAATATGCAAAGGCTCATCAATCACAAATACAACCTGCAATACCAATCCAAAATGAAAGGGTAGAAGTTCATCAAACTAAATTTCCAATATGATGGCATTATTGGTATGTTTAACACTATTATGGCTTACTATACTAGTATACTATAATAGTATAGTCATTATAATATGCCTTTTGAAACTTGTCAATAACCATATGAAAGAGGCATTTAAAACTTCTGAGAGTTTTAAATGCCTCTTTCATAATGCCCGTGAGACGATATTGAAAAGCACTATTCTAAATTCTTAATCAACTAAAAAGTAACGGAAACAGTCGTACCATTAGGCACATAAGGGCTCAGGTATTTGATACAATCCCTGAGCCCTTAATCTTATGACGAAAGCTGAATATTTTTGTAGTTATAAGGTTAGATGTTCTCCTGTTAGTTGCTTGGATTCCCAATCCTGGCCACGGCGGACATCCCGCACCCGTGAAAAAGTCAAGAAAAGCGCACACCCAAAACATCGGTAGAATGAGGCAAATAGGACCAACCAGGCAGCCCTTTACATGGAGGGGGCCTGTGTTAGCCTATTGGGGCGGGAGGCCAACGCATAGCGTGGACTCCCGGCGGGCTCCCAAAAACACAGGCCCAGAGGCTCCATGTAAAGGGCTGCCGATGATTAATCATAACCCGCGCGGCTGTAGAGCACGTTCATGCGTGATCTATTTACCAGAAATATCACTCATTAGCATTTAATCCCTGGGAATTAACCTTAACCCAACTTGACAACAGGCGTTTTCTATGGACGTTGGGATAAACCCCCTCTTCCATTAAGAACAACAAAAGCATCGTAGGGTCATCGTCAATTCCCGCATATTTAAGGGTACGGGACATTATAACAGGCGCCGCTGAATAGAAGGTCTCTCCCCAGCGAAGGGGAGTAAACCGTTCGCTCTTATCCGGCGCTAGAAGCCTGATCTGGTTCAGCACCCGGTGGCTCACGACCAGGGTCAGCATGGCCACCAGCACCAGCGCTTCCACGGTATCGGGCGCCCCGCTGGAGATCACGTCCAGTTTGTACAGGCGCTTCAGTTCCTTGAAAAGAAGTTCCACACTCCAGCGGGCCCGATACAGGAGGGCCACGTCCTCCGCCGAGAGCTGCTCCGGGGAGAGGGTGGTGAGGTAGAGATGATAAGAACCGCTCTCCTTATTAAGTATCCCTACCAGACGAAAGGTCTCTTTCGTCTGGGGCGTCCTGGGGTGATAGGTCTCGAAAGTATCATCGTCGTTTTTTTTAGTTTTGGATTTTCCCCTGAAGGAGACTTCTATTTCAGCGTCGATCACTTCCCGTTTCAGACGGGGCAACACATCCCGCAGCTTTTGACCGGTAATGTTTATCGGTTTACCACGGTGTGTTCTCAGTACCGAGACGATAGTAGGATTGGCGGTGGTCTTCAGCCGGCTGACAAAGTGGCCCTCGTTCTTTTTGATCCGGCTGAACAGTTCGTATTTGAAGTAACCCAGGTCAAACAACAAGATCTGGTCCTTAATCCAGGGACCGATTCGGATGGTCTTGACCTCGGCGGTCTTGCCGGGAAAAAGACCGATGGTCTTGGTGTTGCCGGCCAGTCCGATGGCGGTGTGAATCTTGAGTTCAGCCTTGTGTCTTGTTCCCGGGAACAGTTTGGCTAATTTATCGTGCAGTTTGATGATCGTGCCGTCCGCCACAATGATGTCCTTAAACCCCTGTAATTTATCCGACAGAGTGAGGCTGGTGTGGCCGGCGAGGTCGGCTATGCCATGGGTCAGGCATTCTTTGAGAAAATCCACGAGAGCGCCATTGAACCGGTAATAAAAAGCGGATGGCACGAGGGTCTCCGCCGCCGCCGTCTCGTAGGCTCTTCTCAAAGAGGCGATGGTGCGCTGGGCCCCGACACCAAAACCGAGCACCAGGACCCAGAATAGGGTCATCGGATCGATCTTCCGTTCTCGTTGGACATACCCGACTCTGGCTGCTGTTTCCCGGAGCCACTGCGGGGAGAACATATTGTTTAGTGTTTTCTCGATCTCGCGCGGGTCAATATTACTGGGCAATACGGCCAATGTTGGATCATTCCTCGTATCATTTGGAGAAGAATTCCACGCCAAGGGAGGTCTATTCCTGCTTGTCGGGGAGCAATTTCTGCATTTTTGCCAAAAGTTTTTACCAGGGATTAAGTGCTGCTATTGGTTGCTAATGTTAATTTGGGGCCTTAATAGAACACATATGGTTTCTTTCACAAATTTGGCTTCATAATACGCAGTTTCAAAGTATTTGCTTGTACTCATTTCCCAATCTACATAC
>CAYWSF010000044.1:5707-9602 GCA_964460725.1 uncultured Desulfosporosinus sp. | reverse complement strand
AACGAGATTTCCACAAGTGGTGTCAAGTACCATGATGTGGATAGCTACCAAAGCTTGCTGACGATAATAGAGACGCTTTAAGCAAATAATAAGCCCTATGCTTCCCTCTCCCACTTTCCCAGCGAGCCTACGCCGCCGGAAACGCCAAAGAACAAGCACTTCTATATGTCTGCAAAGATTGTATACCACGCGTATTGGGCGCGACGTTCAGAAGCTCGTGGAGGAGGTCTTTAGCCACCTTACATCAGTTGACGGTGCGCAGGTGGGAGGTGTCCCTCGAATTAAATGTAGAAGCGCCGGACTGTCTGTCGCAATAGGTAGTGCGGATAGTTTCCGAGAATTGCCGGACGTTGCGAGTCGGTCGTTTGGGTTTGATGATTTGGGTTATCAAGTATTACTGATGCCTGAGAAACAAACGGAGATGTTGTGCAGAATGTAAAACTGATACTAAAATGAAGGTTAGATTTTACTTATTAAAATATCAAATAATAAAAACCAGTGTAGTTTCCTACGCTGGTTCTTAATTCTCACTTAATAAATTAACTACATTGATAGGTGAAAGAATTAGTGGGGGGACGTTTGCAATTGCAGAATAAGTGCTCACAATAGTCCTTACATAAGGAAACAGGATTGCAACTGCGTTTACTTCTGCCTTCTGCCAATTTTTTTGTTAGTATGGAAATAATAGGAAAATGGGTTAGATGGCAAACTTTTTAGACATTCAAAAGGTCGTTTCCATCTATCTGAGGCTATAATCTCATTTGCTTTCGTCCTAACAAGGGGCTATGAATAATTCGGGATTATTTGTTATATTTGTTATATTTGTTATTGTTAAATTATATTGTTATTATAAGAATGTTCTGTCTACCTATGTTATATTTTTTCTCACAGAACATGATACTTTTTTGTTTCTGTTTGGGTATAATGGAGGGGTAGAGTAATAGAGAAGGGACGATACGCTTTGGCATTACATATTCATTTTGTTGGCATAAAGGGCACCGGAATGAGTGCTTTAGCACAAATCAGCGTTCAAGTCGAAGGTGCAAACATTACAGGGTCTGATGTTGAGGAGCGCTTCTATACTGACAGTATCTTGGAACACGCCAATATTCCTGTTTTGCGTTTTTCTCCTGCAAATGTAGAAAACGCAGATTTAGTGGTCGCCTCTGCCGCCTATACCCATTTACACCCGGAAATATCCCGGGCCAGAGAGCTTAATATTCCGGTCTTGACCTACCCTCAATATCTTGGGCGCTTACTATCCAAAAAACGCGCAATTGCTGTATCCGGAACACACGGTAAAACTTCAACCACTGCCATGATGGGTCTCGTTATGCTCCAAGCCGGATTAGATCCATCGATCGTCGTTGGCAGCGATGTCCCCAGCATTGGCGGTAATGCCCATGCTGGAAAAGGGGATTTTTTCTTGGCAGAGTCTTGTGAATATCGGCGCCATTTTCTTAACTACTCACCGGAACACTTGGTAATTACCAACATAGACTTTGACCATCCGGATTATTTCCGTGACCTTGACGATGTTATAATGGCTTTCGCTGAACTAGCGAAAAAGGTACCGGCACATGGTCACATCTATATTTGGGATGAAGAACCGAATCAAAAACACATTATTTCAGACGCACCAATCACAACCTTTGGATTGTCTGAGTCCGCGGATGTTCGCGCAACAGAAATTGTAATCCAAAACGAACTAAGTTCCATGAAAATTATGCTGAAAGGACAATACGCCGGAGATCTTAATCTCCGTATGGCAGGAAAACATAATATTATCAACGCCTTGGCAACCATTGCCTTATGCCATCAAATTGGCATACCCATGGAAACGATCTTATTCAGCCTAAACCAATTCAACGGAACAAGACGCCGCTTTGAGCATGTCGGATATACCAAAAATGGTGCCTTGATTGTCGATGACTATGCACATCATCCGACAGAAATTCGCACAACGCTTGAAGGAGCCCGGCTATCCTTCCCAGATCGCCGCATCCGTGCCATTTTCCAGCCTCATACCTTTAGCCGAACCGAAAAACTCTTGCTTGATTTCTCACAAGCTTTTCAAGCAGCTGATGAAGTTGTTATTGCTGACATCTTTGCCTCAGCCCGAGAAAATGAACATTATACCGTTTCAGCACAAAATTTGGCCAAATTGATCCGGGAGCAAGGAATTCAAGCCCGCTACATAGGACCGTTGGAAGACATTGAGAGTTATCTTTCCGATACACTCGCTCCGGAGGATCTCATTCTTACTTTAGGAGCAGGAGATATTTATAAAGTCGGATTAGGCATAGTCAGTTAATTTTAATTAATCTTTTAAGTTAATTTTAAAAGGTTAGTACTTATTAGTGCTAACCTTTTTTACTGCCGGGAAATTTCTCCTCTTAAATTCAAATCTCCTACCGGCGCGTTTTCGTTTCTGTTATTATCCAAGTTTGGTGACATATTTTTCTAGCACTAAGCGCAGCAGAGCTTTGAGACACATATCAATAATATTTTGTCACTACAACGCACTTTGTAAGGATTTTGTTATCTGTTTTAATGCCTTTGGTTTCAATAAGTTATCACAATGGAGATTATGGTCCTTACCTCACTCTACCACAGCAGTTTTTCTAATACCTCACGACTTTCTTGAATTCCTTCGGCAACTGTTGCCGGCGAAGGACCGCCTGTGATTTTTCGCGCACGCACACAATGTTCAATCCCGATCGCTGCAAACAAATCTGCTTCGAAAACCGGAGAGAGCTCCTGATAGTAGCTTAAACACAGCTCTTCTAACCCGATACCCTTTTTACTGCAGAGCAAGACAATGCGTCCGACTAATTCATGCGCTTCCCGAAAAGGAACCCCTTTCTTAGCCAAGTAATCTGCCAGATCCGTTGCATTAGTAAAGCCCCCCTTTGCTCCGCGAGCCATCACTTCGCGATTTACAACCATAGTCCTCAGCATCGGTTCGGTAATCAACAGGCACTTTTGAATCGTGTCCACGGCATCAAAAACCTGTTCCTTGTCCTCTTGCATATCTTTATTATAAGCAAGCGGCAGACCTTTCATAACAGTTAAAAGGGCTACTAAGTCACCATATACACGCCCGGTTTTGCCTCTCACTAATTCAGCCACATCCGGATTTTTCTTTTGGGGCATGATACTGGACCCTGTAGCATATCCGTCATCCATCGAAATAAATTGAAACTCGCCGCTGGACCAAACAACAAGTTCCTCGCACATTCGGCTCAGATGCATCATCAGTATAGAAGCGGCTGCCAGGAATTCCAGGGCAAAATCCCGATCACTTACCCCATCTAAACTATTCAAGGTTACTCCGTCAAACCCAAGATCCTGGGCAACTTTTTCCCGATCAAGCGGGAATGTCGTTGCTGCCATAGCCCCTGAGCCGAGCGGAGAAATGTTTAAACGTTTCCGAGTATCTTTCAACCGTCCAAGGTCACGTGAGAACATTTGCACGTAAGCCATCAGATGATGGGCAAAGGTAATCGGCTGCGCTTTCTGCAAATGTGTGTAGCCGGGCATCCAGGTTTCCAAATGTTCCTCTGCCAAATTGAGAAGCGTCTGCAGCAACTTCGCCAGCAGGTTTTTGGTCTCATCAATCTCGCTTCTCAAATATAACCTTAAATCCAAAGCAACTTGATCGTTCCGGCTGCGCCCGGTATGTAATTTCTTCCCCACTGACCCGATGCGTTCCGTTAAAAGCTTCTCAATATTCATATGGATGTCTTCCGCACCAATTTCAAATTCCACATTCCCAGCCTGTATATCGTCTAAGATCCCCATGAGTCCCTTGATCAATTGGTTTGTTTCCGCTTCAGATATTACCCCCACACTGCCGAGCATTCTTGCGTGTGCTGCACTCCCTAAGATATCC
>CAYWSF010000044.1:0-5697 GCA_964460725.1 uncultured Desulfosporosinus sp. | reverse complement strand
GAGGAATGAAAATCTTCCACTAATGCATCTGTAGTCTTTTCAAAACGTCCGCCCCAGAGCTTCACCGTCTCATCTTCCTTTCTTTAATAAACTAATCCTTACGGATAATGAAGAAAGCGCCGGGTACCGACGCTATTTCTTCGCTCTTATTTCCGCAATCCTGATTTTTTCTCCATCAGCGCCTTCGCTTTTAACGGCAAGCCAAAAAGGTTAATAAATCCGGTAGCATCCCTTTGGTCATACACACCGTCATCGCCGAACGTTGCATACTCTTCGTTATAAAGGGAGTAGGGGGATTTCACACCTACTGAAGTGCAATTTCCTTTATATAACTTCACTCGTACAGTGCCTGTGACATTTTTCTGAGTCACATCGACAAAGGCATCTAAAGCCTCACGCAGAGGAGAATACCACATTCCATCATACACTATCTCTGCATACTTTAAAGCTATGTGTTCTTTGTAATGCTGGGTAAGGCGGTCAAGGGTAAGCTCTTCCAAGGCCTGGTGTGCCGCATAGAGAATTGTGCCGCCCGGAGTCTCATACACACCACGCGATTTCATCCCGACGAGACGGTTTTCAACGATATCGGCTATACCGATCCCATTTTTCCCGCCCAAGTCGTTAAGAGTTTCCATTAAAGCTATTGGGGCAATTTTCTCACCGTTTAATGAGGTAGGAACCCCTTGTTCAAACCCCAGTTCGAGGTATGTCGCCTTATCAGGAGCATCTTCCGGAGCAACACCCAGTAAATAAATGTCCCGTTTGGGTTCATTCCAGGGGTCTTCCAGGTCCGCACCCTCATGGCTGAGATGCCAAATGTTCCGATCCATGCTGTAGGTACGATCCTTCGTTCCCGGAACGTCAATTCCCCGCGCAGCTGCATAATCGTAGCAATCTTCCCGGGACTTAAGATCCCAAATTCTCCAGGGAGCTACGAGCTCCAAATCCGGATTAAGTGCTTTGACAGTCAGTTCAAAACGAACTTGATCATTTCCTTTACCCGTTGCACCATGGGCAATCGCAACTGCACCTTCCTGCTCAGCAATTTCCACTAAACGACGGGCAATCAATGGACGCGCAAAAGAAGTCCCCAGGAGATACTTTCCTTCATAAACTGCTCCGGCCTTTAATGTCGGAAAAATAAACCCTGTAATGAACTCTTCTCTCAGATCTTCGATATAAAGTTTACTTGCTCCGCTTTTGATTGCCTTTTCCTGGAGCGGAGCCAGTTCTCCTCCCTGCCCAACGTCCGCCGCCACTGCAATCACTTCATACCCATACGTTTCTTTAAGCCAGGCAACTATAATGGAAGAGTCCAACCCACCGGAGTATGCGACAACAACTTTTTTCATGCCTATTTGCCCCTTTCCTAATCAATAACTATTTTGCGTAAGAATATACCCTTTAATACCCTTATACTATTTGCTTGTGACTATTCAATTTGACTGCATATTTGATTAAATAATTAAGGCCATAATCGCTTTTTGGGCATGCAGACGGTTTTCTGCTTCGTCAAAGACAACGGATTGACCCCCTTCAATTACATCATCCGTAATTTCTTCCCCGCGATGAGCAGGCAGACAATGCAGTACAATGGCAGATTGGTTCGCCCGCTTCAGGATGTCAGCATTAATCTGATATCCTTTAAATGCTGCCTCACGCTCTTTTAACTCCTTTTCTTGACCCATACTTGTCCATACGTCCGTATAAAGAACGTCTGCACCTTTTACCGCCTCTAACGGGTCATCCAAGACTTCAACACAGCCGTTATTGTTTCTGGCATCCGCCTGAGCCAATGCGAAAATCTCCGGCTCCGGTTTATATCCCTGAGGAGCAGCGATAACAACATGCAACCCCATCTTAGCGCCGCCAAACATCAGGGAATGAGCCATATTGTTTCCATCTCCAATGTAAGCAAGTTTCAGGCCTGCCAGGCATCCCTTATGCTCTTGTATGGTCATAAGATCAGCTAAAACCTGACAGGGGTGCAGTAGATCTGTAAGTCCATTTACGATTGGAATTGTGGCAAATTTCGCAAGTTCCAAGACTTCTTGATGACTGAAGGTACGAATCATGATTCCATCGACCATTCGGGATAAAACTCGCGCCGTATCAGCGATCGTTTCTCCCCTCCCCAGTTGGATATCCCGCCCGCTTAGAAAGAGGGCATGTCCCCCAAGTTGGTACATACCTACTTCAAACGAAACCCGGGTGCGCGTGGAGGATTTTGTAAAAATCATTCCTAAAGTCTTACCTTGAAGAATAAGATGAGGCCGTTTCGCCTTTTGCGCCGCTTTAAGTTCCAAAGCATAGTTAATAATATAATTTAATTCAGCTTGCGAAAAATCATGCAGCGAAATAAAGTCCCGTCCTTTGAACGTAGACTGATCTATTGTATCCATAAGTCACCCCCTTAGATGTTTTGCTGTGTATTATCATTCGCTTGGATTTATAAATAATACAAGCACAAGTGTGTTTTAGCCAATTGACAGCTGACTTCCTTTAGCATTATCCATACGGAACGCCGACAAATGGTTATTTTGGTATTATTTTAGATAATAAGTTCTTATATAAACATTTATAGGGTACACACCTGTTAATTTTATCATACTTCCTGCCTGAATGACAAAAAAGACAACCTCTGAATTTACTTCCAAAGCGCTTTTAAAACTTTATCCAAAATCCCCAGAGCCTGATCCATTTCCGGTTTTTCCACAATCAGCGGGGGAAGAAAACGCAGGATCTTGCCGCCAACACAGTTAATCAGCAGCCCTTCTTGTCGGCAAGTCTCGACAATTTCCGGACCCAACTGGGAAACCGGCCATCCTAAAATAAATCCTTGTCCGCGGACAGAATCTTCGCTTTGGTACTTTGCGGCCAGTTGCTGAAGTCCCTTCCGGAAATACTTTGAGCGCTCCTGAACCCCTTCCATAAACCCATCCTCAAGCATAACATCCAAGACTGCACATCCGGCGGCAGTCGCCAAAGGATTCCCGCCGAAGGTTGAAGCGTGATCGCCAGGCTGAAAGGTTTTTGCCACTTCATCCGTGGCCAGCATTGCGCCGATTGGCACCCCACCGGCCAAGGCCTTAGCTAATGTCATAATATCCGGAAGCACGCCGCTCCACTCGTGAGCAAATAATTTCCCTGTCCGGCCCATGCCGCACTGCACTTCATCAAAAACCAACAGCGCCCCAAATTGATCACACAATGAACGCGCTCCCTGCAAAAACTCTTTAGTAGCCGGCAGTACGCCCCCTTCCCCCTGAATGGGCTCAATAAAGACTGCTGCCGTATTATTGTTTATTTTCGCCTTCAAACTCTCCAGGTCGTTCAATTTTGCATAACTACATCCTACCGGAAGCGGATCATATCCTTCTTGATATTTAGTCTGTCCTGTGAGCGTGAGGGTTGCCAAAGTCCGTCCGTGAAATGAATTTTCCAGGGCAACCACCTCGTATTTATGGACGCCAAATTTTTTCTTAATATATTTGCGCGCTAGCTTAAAGGCTGCTTCATTTGCTTCCGCTCCGCTGTTACAAAAGAATACCTTATCAGCAAAAGAATTATCCACCAGGCGCTTTGCCAAAGCAATCTGATTGGGTATCCAGTACAAATTTGAGGTGTGTATTATTAATTTGGCCTGCTCCTGAATGGCTTGGACGATCGCCGGATGACTGTGCCCCAAGGAATTAACCGCCAATCCGGTGAGAAAATCCAAATAACCCTTTCCTTCGCTATCCCAAACCCAAGCCCCGTCCCCTTTGACCAGCGCCATAGGCAAGCGGCCATAGGTATTCATAACAACACTTTTGCCCAGCCCAATAATCTCCTCACTCGACAATCCTTCTAATTGTTTCAACCCTCATACCCCCTAATCGAGGTTCGTGATTCGATGTTCGGTGTTCGAACCTGAACCACAAATCTCTAAATATCTAATCTCTAAATTATGACCCCTGACATACCAACTTCTTTAGATTCCGACCTCCGGGTTCTGACCTCCAACTTCCAACTTTAGGCTTCCGGCTTCCGGCCTCCGACCTCTGGCCTCTGACCTCTGACCTCCGGTCAAACAAACATTGTACCGATTCCGCCGTCTGTAAATAACTCCAGTAAAATGGCATGACTTTGCCGCCCATCAATGATATGCACGCTTCCCACACCACCGGTCAATGCTGAGACCGCACACTCCGCCTTGGGCAGCATTCCACCGGATAAAATTCCTTGATCCGCCAGGGCATCCACTTCTCCTCTGGCAATGGTAGAGATGAGCGAGTTGGGATCTTTCACATCACGCAGTATGCCGGTCACATCGGTTAACAGAAGCAGCTTATCGGCCTGCAGGGCCTCTGCTATTTTTCCCGCAACCGTATCCGCATTAACATTATACGTTTCCCCGTTTTCTCCGCTGGCAACGGGTGAAATAACCGGGATATAGCCTTGTCCCAGTAAAGTATGCAAAATATCCGGCGTAACGCTCTGAATTTCCCCCACATAACCCAGATCTACGTTCTCTATCTGCCCTTGGCCATTAGCCATCTGCATAGGCTTCTTGACAGCTTTGAGCAGCTGAGCGTCTTTTCCTGATATACCGACACCCTTCCCGCCAAAACGGTTGAGCAGGGATACCATCTCTGTGTTTAACTTCCCTAACAATACCATTTGGGCAATCTCCATCGTTTGCGCATCCGTGACCCTTAAACCCCGGACAAAATGGCTTTCAATCCCCACTTTCTCCAGCATAGCGTTGATCTCCGGTCCGCCGCCATGAACTACTACGGGCAGAATCCCTACCGAATGCAAAAGCAGGACATCCATAATGACCGTTTCTTTTAAGACCGGATCAATCATAGCGTGCCCGCCATATTTAATTACAACGATCTTTCCTGCGAATTTCTGGATGTACGGAAGGGCTTCTACTAAGACCCGTGCTTTGCTTAATCCTTGTTCTGATATCAACTTAAACATCCTCCCACATCAAAGCTCCCATATCAAGAGCGATAACTTCCATTAATTGTGACATATTCATGGGTTAGATCGCACCCCCAGGCAGTTGCCTGTTCTTCCCCAAGATTAAGGTTTAACCTAATATAAACATCTTCAGCGCTAAGCACTTCCTTCGCCTTTTCTTCCGAAAATGCCACGCCTCTTCCTTTTTCAGCAACGCTTATATCACCAAGAAAGATGTCTACTTTGTCCGGGTTAAAATCCGCTCCGGCATAGCCTGCTGCCGTAAAAATCCGGCCCCAGTTAGCATCTTCCCCATAGAGTGCGGTTTTAACCAAGCTGGAGCCACAAACACTGCGGGCAATTTTTCGAGCGTCTTCTTTAGTCTTAGCGCCGGATACGGTGACTGCCATAAACTTGCCGGCACCCTCACCATCGCGGGCAATATCCTGAGCCAACCGGCTGCAGATCATCTTTACCATTTTTTCAAAGTTTATTAAATCTTCCCCGCTCAGCCGCACTCCGGAGGCCCCATTCGCTAATAAGAGAACCATATCATTGGTGCTGGTGTCCCCATCTACTGTGACCATATTAAAACTGTCATCGACTACTGCCCGCAGAATGCGCTGCAATTCCGCAGACGGAATGTTCGCATCAGTCGTCAAAAATCCTAACATAGTACCCATATTGGGATGAATCATGCCCGAGCCTTTTGCCATTCCGCCCAAACGGATCGCGCCGCCTTGA
>CAYWSF010000043.1:0-9632 GCA_964460725.1 uncultured Desulfosporosinus sp. | reverse complement strand
TTGCCGACGGGGGGGTTATCGCCGGCGGGAGGATTGATGTTAGCCGGCGGATCATCGTTAGCCGGCGGATCATTAGTGGTCGGCGGATCCTGTTTGGCCGGCGGGTCTGGTTCTTTGATTCCTGTAGGAAGCGGGGGGAAGTTTTTAAGATTTTCCGCATACTTCGAAGCAGCTTTTCCCTCCATAATGTTTTGAGCATTAGCGCTGATTATTCCCGTTCCGCCAAGGATATATGTTGTACCATTCACACTTAAATCAACGTTGGTTGAGTTGGCTGAAGTGATCGGGCTGACATAGTCGGTAGAAATCCAACCTGTTTTGGATTGATAGGTTGTTTTATACCAGCCATCTTGTTTTTGAATAAACTCAACCGTAGCGTTTTTTGGAATAACAACCAGCACATTGCCGTTGGTTGAGGGGGACTCCCTGAGATTTAAACCGGCTGAAGCGGTAATCGTTCCTTTTGTTGTTTCATTTGAACTTACCGACGGTTCAATTTTCATATGTCCCCGCATGTAGGCATAGACAGAGGGCGGAATATCATTCTTTTCCGTTAATAAAAGGGGAGCTTTGGATTTTGCAGCAAGAACGGTACTCGCCAGAGCATCAGGGAAAGTAAGGCCTGAAGCTATGAAAAGATCATTCGATTCATAGCTGTCTTTCATATAAGATACAACTATTGCATTGGTTTCGTAGCGGTCGAAACCGGCTAAACGAGTTTCGACAGTGAACTTATTTTTGGTCAAGTCAGCAGAAGGGATGACGGCTTCTCCGCCGATTACATATAAATGCTGGGGTTGGGTTTCCTGGTAGTATTTGATCACGGAATCAGGAAGTGATTTTGTTGTAAGTACGATGGGAATCTTTTTGTTGCTTGCCAGATTTGCGGCAGATAAGGCATCCGGAAAATCATCTCCATTTGCCAGGATAAGTGAATCACTCTGTAAGCGTTTGGCAAGAAGAATGGATGTTTCATAACGATCATAGCCACCAATACGTTCCCAGGGTATGGCTAATTTATTTAGTTCCTGTTCAATAGAAGGCCGTAAACAAGCGGTTCCGCCCAGGAGGATGATTTTTTTCGGTTTTAACCGTGTCAGCTCGTTAACTACACTCGGTTCAATAGAGTCCCCTTTGGTAAGCAGAATAGGGGCGTTCAGGCTTACTGCAAAAGGAGTCGCAGCTATGGCATCCGGATAATCGGAATATTCACATAGAATAGCGGTTTTCGCTGAGTCCCAGCCTTTTTGGGATATCATAACAGACGTTTCTACTCGATCGTAACCGGCTATGCGTTCAGTTTCAAACACTAAGGGGCTGGCCTGGGTCGTTAAAGGGGTTCCTAATACTCCTATAGCACTTATGGCACCTATAGCAAGCGATGTGATGATCGCACAAATTCTTTTCTTCACAAACTTCATCCTTTCAAAATGCTGACTATGTTGATTATATCATAAAATAAAGGTTATTCCGACGAACTTTGCACTTTTGTTAAGAAAACTACATGAAACATTTAAAAATGGGGCAAATTAAACACATTATGAAGATAAAGAGTCAGGTGTATCAGGCCTGAAGAATTGCGCCGGTAAGCATTCTGTATTAAAATGAAGGGAAGGTAAAAAGGTAAGAGGTAATGAAAGGATGAATGGTAATGTATGATAAGATCGTTTCTACTTTAGGAGATGAAGCTAAGGCTTTATTGGAACACAAATGTACGACCATTCCCAAAGAACTTATTCATCTGCCGGGATCAGATTTTATTGACCGGGTAGTTAGTCTTACAGACCGACCGAATAGTGTCTTGAGGAATATGGCTGGGCTTTATAATCATGGACGTTTGGCCGGCACAGGGTATCTTTCCATATTGCCGGTAGATCAAGGCATAGAACACTCCGGAGCCGCTTCTTTTGCACCGAATCCAATTTACTTCGACCCGGAGAACATCGTTAAACTGGCCATTGAAGGCGGCTGTAACGGAGTCACTTCAACTTTAGGAGTGTTAGGAGCGGTATCCCGTAAATACGCTCATAAAATTCCGTTTATTTTAAAAATTAATCATAACGAACTTCTTTCTTATCCAAATTCCTTTGACCAAAGGTTATTTGCTTCCGTGGAGCAGGGTTTCCAAATGGGGGCTGCCGGAATTGGGGCAACAATCTATTTTGGTTCTCAGGAATCCAGGCGGCAAATCGAAGAAATCAGTGAGGCCTTTAAACTGGCGCACGATCTGGGAATGTTTACCGTGCTTTGGTGTTATGTACGTAATGATAGTTTTAAGAAGGACAACGTCAGCTATGAAGCGTCCGCGGATTTAACCGGGCAAGCCAACCATTTGGGCGTTACTATCGAAGCGGATATTATAAAACAAAAACAGCCAACCAATAATGGCGGATATAATGCGATAGGCTTTGGAAAGACAAGTAAGCTGGTTTACTCGCAATTGACCACCGACGACCTGATTGATTTAACTCGCTATCAGGTTGCAAACTGCTATATGGGGAGAGCTGGATTGATTAACTCCGGCGGGCCTTCGGGAGAAAATGATTTGCAACAAGCTGTGAAGACTGCCGTGATCAACAAGAGAGCCGGCGGTATGGGCGTAATACTGGGAAGAAAAGCATTCCAAAGACCCATGAAGGATGGTATTGAAGTACTTAATGCAGTGCAGAATATTTATCTGGAGAAAGCGATTGACATAGCATAATGAGACTCTCCGGTTGCGCGAGTTGTTCATCTTAAGAGGATCGTTAGATCGCTGATAAGAAATGGGATGTACCGGGGCTTTTGTTGCGGAACATCCCATTTGACTTTCACTTTATATTTATAGATGAACAAGTACGAGGCGGAAGCTTGCCTGCAGAGGTGGGGGTCCTTTGGGCGGGTTAAAATGGCGAATAGCAATAATAGCACTGGAATATGAGGGAATTATTATGTATCCGATAGAATTAAACTATAAAATGCCGGCTGAATGGGCTAAGCACGCGCGCACTTATATTTCCTGGCCGGTTAAATCGTCTATGTGTCATCCGGAGGACTACGCTGCGTTTTGCCGCGGCTTTGCGGAAATTATTCTGGCTGTTGCCGAATTTGAACCTGTGACAATTGTTGTTAATCCCGTTGATTTGGAAGAAAACTCTTGCATTAATCGTTTAGGGTTTAAATGTAACGGAAGAATCGTCCCCTTGTTACAAAAAAATGTCACAGGAGAACCGCCCCCCTGTGACATTGAATTTCTTTGCATTGATCATAATGATGCTTGGTTGCGGGATAATGGGCCGACCTTTCTGGTTAATGATACCGGAGGGATTGCGGGGGTTAATTGGCGGTTTAATGCCTGGGGCGGTAAATATGCGCCGTGGGACTTGGATGATAAGGTTGCATCTGAAATACTTAACGCTGTCGGCGTGAAACGCTTTGATGTTCCCCTAGTGATGGAAGGGGGTTCTTTCCATGTAGACGGGGAGGGGACTTTGCTTACTACAAAACAGTGTCTCCTCAATCCTAATCGGAATCCGCAGCTGACAAGCGAGCAGATTGAAGCGGAATTAAAGAAGTTTTTGAATATCCGGAAAGTAATCTGGCTGAAAAACGGATTTGATGGGGATGAGACGGATGGGCATATTGACAATATCGCCTGCTTTGCGGCACCGGGAAAAATCTTGATTCAGATTTGTATTGATCCTGAGGATGAAAATTACGCAATCACCCAAGGGAATTTGAAGATCCTTGGCGAGGAAACAGATGCTAGGGGGAGAAAATTTGAAATAATTCAGATTAAACAGCCTCCTAAATTGTGCGATCCTAAGACCGGCAGGCGCTACACTTTAAGCTATTTAAACTTTTATTTTGTTAATGGAGGGCTAATTTTGCCAATTTTTGGTGATGTAGCCGAAGAAACCGACCGCTTAGCCGTACAGGTATTATCTGACCTTTTTCCAGAAAGGCGTATTCGTACAGTCGATGGCATGAAGCTAATCCGAGAGGGCGGCAATGTGCATTGTATAACTCAGCAGATGCCGGAGGGTGTGGGTGTGAGATGAGAAAAGTAAAAGTGGCAGTTACGCAAATGAGTTGTTCGGCAAGTATCGACGAAAATATTGGCAAAGCAGATCTGCTGGTGAGAAAAGCAGCCAACAAAGGTGCGCAAATTATTCTGCTTCAAGAACTGTTTGAAACCCCCTATTTTTGTCAAAAGGAGAAAAAAGATTATTATGTCTTTGCCACTGAATTAGAAAAGAATAAAGCAGTTCAGCATTTTAAACAAGTAGCTGCTGAACTGCAGGTAGTCTTGCCGATTAGCTTTTATGAGAAAAAAAACCAAGCCCGCTACAATTCTTTGGCGGTTATTGACGCTAATGGAGAAGTGTTGGGGAAATATCGCAAGAGTCACATCCCGGATGGACCGGGTTATGAAGAAAAATTCTATTTTAATCCAGGTGAAACCGGTTTTAAAGTCTGGGATACCCGCTATGCTAAAATTGGGGTTGGAATTTGCTGGGATCAATGGTATCCTGAAGCCGCACGCTGTATGGTCTTGATGGGTGCCGAACTGCTTTTTTATCCGACTGCTATCGGCTCGGAGCCAAATAATGACGCCATTGATTCAAAGGATCATTGGCAAACTTGTATGCTCGGTCATGCCGCCGCGAATCTAATTCCTGTGGCAGCCTCAAACCGAATCGGAGTGGAAGAGGATGAAGATTCCCGGATTACCTTCTACGGATCATCCTTCATTGCCGGGCCGCAAGGGAACCTGGTGGCGGAAGCTAACCGGACAGAAGAAGAGGTTCTGGTTGCTGAATTTGATTTGGAGCAGCTTGAGATGGAAAGGCTGGAGTGGGGAATCTTTCGGGATCGCCGGCCGGATTTATATGGCCTGATCGCATCATATGACGGAGAGTTAAACTTCCAGACATAACAAAAGCTCCTGCAATACAGGAGCTAAAAATTAGACTATATAACACTGTAGCTATACAATAAATTTATTTATCATTTTACTCATTACTTATACTCATTGCTTATGTTAAATTAAAAATCGTTAGGGTCTGAAGTTTTTCTGATTCATGTTCGATCACTTCGGTCAACGAAAGCCCCAAGGCATTGCACAGAGCGGCTATGTAGAAGAGTTGCTTACCTAACTCAACTTCTATGACCTCCCGGCAGTTACTGCAGATATATCCTTCGAGATGGCTGTCCAAGAGTTCTTTTAAATCAGAGAGGCTGTATTCAGATGGCACGGGTTTCTTACGGGCATTAATTGCATTGCATCCGCAGGTTGTTACCGATTTAACTACGGCCCGGTTAACACGAGCTGACGCCTCTTGCCCCTTTGACAAGATATCCAAAATACTTTGATGTAGAATTAACATAGACTTTACAGTGCTTTGGAATTGGTCAGTGAGTTGTTCCATGTATACTCTCCCTCACTCCTTTCAGTCATACCTAATTATACCGAGATGGTTGGGTTATTGTCAATTTTCAATGAGGCTAAGGAGTGAGCAAAGGGGTTTGACAGCTAGAAGGCTTGTATGATATAATTTTAAACTTTGACCTGGGCTTTGTTCCCTGTTATACTATTTAATAAGGGAGTTGATGAAGTGTTTAAGGTTGGGGACAAAGTTGTTTATCCAATGCATGGTGCCGGTGTTATTGAGGCAATTGAGGAACGTGAGGTACTTGGGGAAGTTCACCAATATTACGTCATGAATTTACCTGTTGGGAATATGAAACTGTTTATACCTCTAAATAACGTGCATAATTTAGGTTTGCGGCAAGTTATTTCTCCTGATATGGTAAAAGATGTGTTAGAGGTATTAAGTACTGAAGACACGACAGCTACATTGGCTTGGAATCGGCGCTATCGTGCGAACCTGGAAAAGATCAAGAGCGGAAACATTTTTGAAGTTGCCAATGTCGTGCGCAGTCTTGCTCAAAGGGATAATAAAAAGGGCCTTTCTACCGGGGAAAAAAAGATGTATGAAAATGCCTGCCAAATATTGATAAGTGAACTTGTTTTGACAGAAGGAGCAGAGGAAGAAACTGTAAAGCAATGGCTTTCCGAAGCTTTAATTTAGTTTGGCCGCCATGCCGCAAACACCAAAAATCAATTTTGCCACAGTCTGCTGGACGCCATGCTGCTTCCGTAATCAGTTTTAAAGTTGTTGGTCTTCAAGTTGTACTTAGCAGCACGAAGACCACGTTTGCCCGTAAAATAAAGCACAATAAAATACTAAGTTACCTTTAATTTGAAACTTAATATTAATACGCAGTATAATTGACGTAATTTTAAGTTACAATAGATGAAAAGGAGGTGAACGGATGATAACAAATATAGTTCGTGGAATTATTACTCTGTTAATGGGGACATTGGGGTATTTTTTTAGCCATATGTTTTTACGTTTTGATCTTTTGCAATTCCTGGGATGGCCTATTTCTCCTATTTTGACAGATGCAGTGATGGTTATTGTATTTGCTATAATCGGGTTTTTAGTTGCTCCGGCCGGTATTCGTTATTTTCAATCTTTACTAGGATGGATAGAATCATATTTAACGCGGGTTCCAACACATGATCTTCTTAGTGGAGCCGTGGGGGGAATCATCGGACTTATAGTTGCAAGTTTATTTAGCAATTCATTTGCCAGCATTTCATTTTTCGGACCAATTTTGGCGGTTCTACTTAGTATTTTCTTAGGTTATTTGGGCTTGATAATTGGAGTAAAGCGGAGAGAGGATATCTTGAGTTTTTTTAGTTTTTTTCCGAAATTCCGTGGGGAAAAAGCCGACAAGGCGGATAAAGCAGACAAACATAAGGGGGGTAAAGCGGACCGCCTTAAAGAATCGGATAGTTTTAAAATTCTTGATACCAGTGTAATTATTGACGGACGGATTGCGGACATTGTCAAAACCGGATTTTTGGAAGGAACATTACTTATTCCGAGTTTTGTTTTGGAGGAGCTTCGGCATATTGCTGATTCTTCAGACTTACTTAAACGAAACCGCGGGCGCAGAGGTCTTGATATTCTCAATCAAATTTCCAAGGAAACTGCAATAAAAGTTCATATTCATGAACAAGACTTTGATGATATCAATGAAGTTGACAGCAAGCTGGTGCGCTTGGGGCAAGTTTTGGAGTCGCCCCTTTTAACTAACGATTATAATTTGAATAAAGTAGCTGAACTACAAGGGGTTAAAGTTTTAAACATTAATGAATTGGCTAATGCTCTTAAACCAATCGTTTTGCCAGGTGAAGAAATGGTCGTTCTGGTGATGAAAGAGGGAAAAGAACCCGGTCAGGGTGTAGCCTATCTTGATGATGGAACAATGATTGTTGTTGATACGGGCCGACGGTATATCGGACAAAATGTCACAGTGTTAGTTACCAGTGTCTTGCAAACTGCCGCCGGCCGGATGATTTTTGCCAAACCAAAAAATGTTATTGATAAAAAGCCGATGGGACTGCATCCGGTTGATGAGGTGAATGCGATTGGCTGAGATAGGTGTTGTTATTCCTGCCGCCGGCCATGGTAAACGGATGGGGATCGGATACAACAAGCAATTTCTCTCCTTGATGGGGCAGCCCATCTTGGCTCATACGGTCAGGCTCTTTGAGAAATCCAACTATGTTTTAGAAATTGTAATTGTAGGAGCAGAAAGCGATCTCCTACTCATTAAAGAGCTTGTTCGTGATTATAAGTTTGAGAAAGTTACGGCCATAGTTCAAGGCGGAGCGCAACGTCAAGATTCCGTTCGTGCAGGGGTTCAAGCTCTAAGTACCACTATCCGGCGGGTAGTGGTACATGATGGGGCGAGGCCCCTTTTGCCGTTACAAGTATTTCATCGATTTATGAGGGAGACAGATGCATATTCTGCAGTAATTATGGGAATTCAACTCAAGGATACTGTAAAAAGGGTTGATTTATCAGGCCGTGTGTTGGAAACCCCACCACGCGAATGTTTGCGAGCCGTTCAGACTCCTCAAATTTTTGACCGGAGGATATTGGAGGAAGCACATCAAAAGGCGAAAGTTGCGGGGTTCTACGGCACTGATGATGCTGCTTTGCTGGAGTGGCTGGGGTATCCTGTTCAGATTGTCGAAGGTTCGCCGGAAAATATCAAGGTGACCACACCAGAAGACCTATGGTTAGCTGAGCGAATACTATCAATGCGCTAATCGTCAATAATCTGCGATTAGCGTAAAATTGAGGATCGCGGGTGTATCCTTGGTTAGATATTCGGACCCGGTGTAAATGGGTTTTAGATCAGCTCAATGGCGATGTTCGCGGGCTTACATTAAGGATTGATGTTTCGATGTTCATGGTTCGAAAAACGTACCAAGAACATCGATTATCATGTACGAAAACGATATGATATACTAGTATTACTACAACTCACTACGCACAATGTACCATGAACCATACACACTACGAAGATGTCTGTCACTAATACATGTACACACGCCCGGGCGCACGGCGAACTACTAACTATGTAATACGTAATACATATTACAATCTACATATCACTGGCCACGTAGTACGTACAATTAACTAAGAACCAGGTATTAGGTATTAGGTATTAGGTACTAAGCACTAGTACTTAGTACGATGAAACACGTATGTACTTGCGAAAAGATCCGAATTGTTAACTTGTCTTTATCGTGATATATTAATTTCGGATTTCAGACCTCCGGTTTCAGACCTCTGGCTTCGGATTTCTGACCTCTGTTAAGGGGTGATGGATTATTAAAGTTGGCATTGGTTATGATGTACACACCATTGTGGAGGGGCGACCTCTGATTCTTGGCGGCGTAGAAATTCCCCATAAGCGTGGTTTGCTTGGACACTCGGATGCCGACGTGCTGATTCACGCTATTATTGATTCTCTGCTCGGTGCTTTGGCCTTAGGAGATATCGGAACTCATTTTCCAGATCATGATCCACGTTACCGGGGAATTTCCAGTCTTGCTTTATTAGAGCAGGTTATGACGCTTATCCGGGCAGAGGGGTATCGGATTGTAAATATTGACAGTATTATTGTCGCGGAGCAACCAAAGCTTGCTCCATTTATCACGCAGATGCGGGTTAATCTGGCACGGGTTATGAATATTGATGAAATGTGTGTTTCGGTGAAAGCAACAACAAATGAACGATTAGGTTTTGCCGGGCGGGAAGAAGGAATTGCCGCTCAGGCGATAGTCTGTATGGAAAGTTGTGGAGGTTGATTTATGAATATTCGCGTTCGCTTTGCCCCTAGTCCGACCGGCCCTCTTCACATCGGAGGGGCAAGGTCCGCATTGTTTAATTATTTATGGGCTCGGAAAAACAAGGGAACCTTTATTGTCCGCAGTGAGGACACTGATTTAGAGCGTTCCAGCCGCGAATCGGAACAAAATATTTTGCAAGCGCTGCGTTGGCTGGATATCCAATGGAATGAGGGCATTGAAGTAGGCGGCGAGCATGGGCCATACCGTCAAACGGAGCGCTTAGCCCTTTACAATGAATATATTGAAAAGCTTTTGACTAATGGTGACGCTTATTACTGTTATTGTTCGGAAGAAGAGATCGAACAGGAAAGAAGGGGTTTGATTGCTCAAGGTCAAACGCCACGTTACCTGGGGAAGTGTCGTCATTTAACGG
>CAYWSF010000042.1:0-9647 GCA_964460725.1 uncultured Desulfosporosinus sp. | reverse complement strand
ATGGACGGAAAGCTTCTCTCCATTGCGATGGCCAATTACCTTTCTTAAAGTAAATGGGATAGAAGAAAATTAACCGGGGGAGATCCGTATTTAAGTCAAAGTATTAGACTTTGGCTTTTCGTTTTGCTATAATTAATGTGATCGTTAATATGGTCGCAAGAGGCAACGTTTTTTATAACATGCAGTCCGCCATAGCAAGGTGAATTCTTGGAAAAGTCCCTTACATGTTAAAGCTGTCTTTGCTTTGGCGGGCAGTGATGAGGTTTTGGTCTTATCGCAACAGGTGGTCAGCGTACCATCTTTTTTGGTATTTGGTATTTGGTATTTGGTATATCGTATATGGTATATGGTTAGACAATATTAAGGGTGATCTCATGGCTTATTTGGCACTTTATCGTGAATGGCGTCCCAAAATGTTTAAAGATATAGTGGGACAAGAACATATAACCAAAACATTAATCAATGCCCTGAAACAAGGCAAAATTGCCCATGCGTATTTATTCAGTGGGCCAAGAGGTACCGGCAAAACAACTGCCGCTAAGATTTTGGCAAAGGCTTTAAATTGTGAAGAGGGGCAGGAAGTGGAACCATGTAATCATTGTATTTCCTGCACCGCTATTGATCACGGTTCGGCTATGGAAGTGTTTGAAATTGATGCTGCTTCAAACCGGGGTATTGATGAGATTCGCGACCTGCGTGAAAATGTTAAGTTAAGTGCGAATCAAGGAAAACACAAAGTATATATTATCGATGAAGTACATATGCTGACCACGGAGGCTTTTAATGCTTTGCTGAAGACCCTGGAGGAGCCTCCGCCGCAGGTTATTTTTATTTTGGCAACTACTGAGGTTCAGAAAATACCATTGACAATTCTCTCTCGTGTACAACGGTTTGAATTCCATCGCATCTCTGTACAAGATATTCAAAAAAGATTGGTGGAAGTATGTCTTTCACTAAACCGGCAGGTTGATCAAGACGCTTTGACAGTGATTGCACAAAAGGCGGAAGGAAGCCTTCGGGATGCCTTAAGTATTATGGATCAATGTCTGCTTCAGGATGATCCAATCGGGGTAGAAGAAGTGTATCTGGTACTGGGGATGGTCGGTGAGACCTTTAGTGCTCAGTTGGTTGAAGCACTGACCTGCTCTGATTATGGCAAGAGTTTATCCTTTTTATCGGAAGGCATCCGGCAGGGCCGTGATCCGCGGCAGATTGTCAGGGAACTTTTGGATTATCTGCGCCAAATGCTTTTAACTTCAGCCACAGGAGAAGTACCTTTAGCGGCCCCTCATATTCAAGAACAGTTGGTCAAACAGAGCGAACAGATCGGTATTACCCGCATGTTACGTTGGATCTCAATTCTTTTACAGGGGGAAGGTCAGCTTAAATATGCGTCTAACGCTCGGTTGGCTGCGGAACTTTTATTAGTTCAAACGATTCATGAGAGTCAGCCAAGTGCGCTTAGCGGGGAGGAAGATATTTTAAAACGCTTGGCTGTTCTGGAACAACATATTCAAAGTTTAGGTTCAGTGCCAAAGAATAATGTTGAGGTTAAGCCTCCCGTTAACACGAAAAGGGGTCGGGCAGTATCGAAAGTATCTTCCCAGCAAAAACCAAACGCAGAGTCTGATATAACTGTAGTGGATTCGATGTATTCAGTAGATTCTGCAGTTTCGGCGGTTGGCTCCGAGCGAAGTTTAAGCATTATCGAAATACAAGAGCGCTGGAATGAGATTTTAGATGAAATTAAAAAACACAAAAAATCCACCCAAGCCTTTTTAATGGAAGGCAGACCGTTTCAGCTTAAGGATAAAACCTTGACTATCCTTTTCCGCACAGGTTGTTCTTTTCATAAGGACAAAGTAAATCAAGTGGAAAATAAAAAGACGATCGAAGCTGCCCTTAAGCATATATTTGGTATTCCGCTAACCATACAAAGTTTTATGGAAGAGGAAATTGAGACCGCAGGAAAACCGGAAAATCAGGGCAACCAAGCGCAGGAACAGGCGCTTATTAACAAAGCTAAGGATATGTTCGGAGCAGATTTGGTGGTTGTCAAGGATGGATAATTTTTGTTTGCGCTGTGCCTAGCGGGCAGGGATGATTATATAGCAGTCGAATGATATGGTGCACGAAAAATAAACGATAGGGATGTGTTAATGTGGCAGGGTTTAAAGGTGGTAATATGAACCAGATGTTAAAACAGGCCCAAAAAATGCAAGCGGATATGGCTCGGGTACAGGAAGAACTCCTTTCTAAAACCGTCGATGCTTCTTCCGGCGGTGGAGTAGTCCAGGTGGTCGTAAGCGGAAAAATGGAACTGGAGGAGTTGAAAATCAAACCGGAAGCAGTTGATCCGGAAGACATAGAAATGCTGGAGGATCTTGTTAAAGCAGCGGTAAATGAAGGGTTAAGGAAAGCCCAGGAAATGGCAAACAATGAAATCGGTAAAGTGACGGGCGGTTTAAAAATACCCGGCTTGTTCTAGGTGAACTATGGATTTCTTACAATACCCACAACCTTTGGCGGATCTGATCAGTAGTTTAGCCCGTCTGCCGGGAATTGGCCCCAAAACGGCAGGACGATTGGCCTTCTACCTCCTTCAGCAGCCACATATTTCAGAGGACTTAGCGAAGGCGATTGTTGTCGCTAACCAAAAAATCAGGAAATGTTCAATATGTTCGAATTATACGGATAGAGACCCATGTGCGCTTTGCCAAAGTACGCAAAGGGATCCGACGGTACTTTGCGTGGTAGAGCACCCCAGGGATGTTGTGTCCTTGGAGAAAACCAGAGAATTTAAAGGTCTTTATCATGTTCTGCATGGTGTTCTTTCACCAATGGACGGAGTAGGTCCGGAGCAGTTGACTGTTGATATGCTCTTAAAACGTTTAGATGGCATAAAAGAAGTGGTTATGGCCATGAACCCTACCGTAGAAGGAGAGGCCACAGCCTTATATTTAGCACGCTTATTAAAACCGTTAGGAATTAAGGTGACACGGATAGCACATGGTTTACCCGTCGGCGGAGATCTGGAATATGCTGATGAAGTAACCATCGCCCGCGCTTTAGAAGGGCGGCGTCAGCTTTAAAGGGTAGTTGAATTTAATAATTAAATACCTCAGTTGTCAATAAAAGAAGTATGATAATATTAAAGTCGCAGTTCTTCTTTAACAGTTAGGTGCATATTTATTTATGGACTAGCACCGGATGAGGGGGAGAATTGATGACCTGGATATTTCTTGGTCTGTTTATTTTACTGATCGTACTAGTTGTTCGTTCAGAACTCGGCAGGCCAAACTTTTTCTTAAAACTAATGATACATATGTTAGGTGGAATAGTCGGGCTTTGGTTGGTCAACTTTTTGCTTAGTATTCTCGGATGCGCAATACCCATTAATTTTTTTACAGTACCGCTTGTGGGGTTGTTGGGATTTCCCGGAGTGTTAGTCCTTATAGTGCTGCAGTTATTAGGAATTTGAATATAACCGGCTTAGATTCTGTTTTGCTTGACATTGTAATACCTGCTAAGTTATCGCGAATGAGATTTAGAGAAGTTTTATTTTCGGTATAATAGGGGGACTATTAGACTGATATCTGCATAGTTCCCTTCGCTGTATCCTTAGCTGATATGTGGTTTAGAAAAATATATGAGTCTGCTGCAAAAAGATAATTTAGCGTTATTGCACGACGCACGACAGATCACGATATATAGGTGGCTAACTATAGCGTCCTATTACGATGTATAGATAGAGATCTCAGTGAGGAGTTGATAATCAAACCGGAAGCAGTTGAACCGGAGGACATAGAAATGCTGATGTAAAAATAAGAGTTTCTGAAGAGAATTATTATATGCAATGTTAATTTGTGAAAAATAGTTTTATTTGTATAAATACTATAGTTATGATATTCTAAAAAAGAAAAATTTAATTAAAATTTTCACCTTATTAAATTTCTTTTAAATTTAATAATTTTTCAACTTCAGGATAAAGTGAGGTTCTTCAACCTCATTTTATCCTTGAAGTTTGAATTCAACAATATAATTCAACAATATATAATTATAGGAGGAAGCAATTAAATGGCTAAAATGAAAACCATGGATGGCAACGAAGCGGCTGCTCATGCATCATATGCGTTTACAGAAGTTGCCGCCATATTCCCGATCACACCCTCTTCACCTATGGCCGAATTTGTTGATGAATGGTCTGCTTATGGAAGGAAGAACCTTTTTGGACAAACGGTTAAGGTGGTGGAGATGCAATCTGAGGGTGGTGCTGCCGGTGCAGTACACGGTTCACTCCAGGCTGGGGCATTAACTACTACTTATACTGCTTCGCAAGGTTTACTTTTAATGATTCCTAACATGTATAAAATTTCCGGTGAGCTTCTGCCATGCGTATTCCATGTGAGTGCCCGTGCGTTAGCAACCCACGCACTTTCCATCTTTGGTGATCATAGTGACGTAATGTCCGTGCGTTCCACAGGTTTTGCCCAGCTTGTTTCAAATAGTGTGCAAGAAGCTTTGGATATGGGCTTTATTGCTCACCTAACAACGATAAAATCGCGTGTGCCTTTCCTTCATTTCTTTGACGGATTCCGTACTTCTCATGAAATCCAAAAAATTGAAGTACCGGAGTATGAGGAAGTGGCTCAATTATTAGATATGGAGGAAGTTCAAGCCTTCCGGGACCGTTCTTTAAATCCTGAGCGTCCGGTGGTGCGTGGCACGGCCCAAAACCCGGATGTTTATTTCCAAGGCCGTGAAGCTTCCAATAAATTCTATGCGGCGGTTCCTGACATGGTTGAACAAGCTATGCAGGAATACAAGCAGCTTACCGGCCGGGAATACCACCCATTCCAATACTATGGTGCAGACGATGCGGAGCATATTATAGTAGCAATGGGTTCGGTTTGTGACACAATTGAGGAAACCATAGATTATCTGGTTGCCAAAGGGGAAAAGATTGGGCTTATTAAAGTTCACCTTTATCGTCCGTTCTCCAAGGATTACTTCTTTAAAGTGCTGCCGAAAACGGTTAAGAAAATTGCCGTGCTTGATCGGACCAAAGAACCCGGCTCCTTAGGCGAACCTCTTTATCTGGACGTGAAAGAAATTTTCTACGATTCCGATCTTAAGCCGGTGATCGTCGGCGGACGTTACGGTTTAGGTTCTAAAGATACAACTCCTTCTCAAGTCTTGGCTGTTTACAAGAGCCTCAAGACTGAAACCCCAAAAAATGGTTTTACCATTGGGATCGTGGATGATGTGACCTTTACATCTCTAGCTGAAGATGAAATTATCGATACTGCTCCGGAAGGGACTATTGCCTGCAAATTCTGGGGTCTTGGTTCGGATGGCACTGTCGGAGCAAATAAACAAGCAATTAAAATTATCGGTGATAATACCAACCTTTCGGTACAAGCTTATTTCCAATATGATAGTAAAAAATCCGGCGGAGTGACAATTTCCCACCTGCGTTTTGGCAAGCAGGCTATCAAATCACCTTATTATGTAACAAGTGCCGACTATATAGCTTGCCATAATCAATCATATGTTTACAAATATGATCTCTTAAAAGGAATCAAAAAAGGCGGAACTTTCGTTTTAAATTGTCAGTGGACAGCGGAAGAACTGGAGGAAAAACTGCCGGTCGCCATGAAGCAATCACTTGCAAAAAACGAAGTGCAGTTTTATATCATCGATGGTGTGGCAATCGGCCAAGAAATCGGTCTCGGTTCGCGTATTAACATGATCATGCAATCCGCTTTCTTCAAGCTGGCAAACGTGATTCCGGTTGACGAGGCCATCGATCACCTTAAAGATTCTGTTGTAAAAACCTATGGCAAAAAAGGTCAAAATTTAGTGGATATGAACGTTGCGGCCATTGACCAAGGTGTTTCTGCCCTGATTAAGGTAGACGTTCCTGCTTCCTGGGCTGATGCAGATAACGCGCAAACTGCGGCAGCAGCTGCGACGGCGGAACCGGAGTTCATTACCAATATTCTTCATCCGATGAATGCCATGGCAGGCGATGACCTTCCTGTGAGCACGTTACTGGGACGTGAAGATGGGACTCATCCGGTCGGAACTGCCTGTTATGAAAAACGTGGCATCGCTGTTCTCGTACCGGAGTGGCAGATGGACAATTGTATTCAGTGTAATCAATGTTCGTATGTTTGCCCGCATGCGGCGATCCGCCCATTTTTAATGAATGAAGACGAAACTAACAACGCGCCGCAGAATTTCACAGCTAAGAAAGCGTCCGGTAAAGAAGCAGCAGGTTTGCAATATCGTATTCAGGTTAGTCCGTTGGATTGTACCGGCTGCGGCAACTGTGCTGAGGTTTGTCCGGCTAAAACAAAAGCGCTCGTCATGAAACCGGCTGATGAACAAATTGAACTTCAAGCCGGGAACTGGACCTATGCGGTGGCTCTAAGCGACAAGAGCAATTTATTTAAATTAACGACGGTTAAAAATAGTCAGTTTGCTCAACCTTTACTTGAGTTCAGCGGGGCATGTCCAGGCTGCGGTGAGACTGCTTATGTTAAACTGATCACCCAACTTTTCGGTGATCGCATGATGGCGGCCAATGCTACCGGTTGTACCTCTATTTGGGCCGGAAGCGCTCCTTCCATTCCTTACACGACCAACCAGGAAGGCAAAGGGCCGACTTGGGCCAACTCCTTGTTCGAAGACAATGCTGAGTATGGTTTAGGTATGGCCATGGGCGTCAGCCAAATTCGTGAAAAACTGGCCGATCTGATGCAACAAGCGCTTGCACTGGAAATAAGTGTTGAAATAAAAGGCGCTTTTCAGGAGTGGCTTAGAGGTTGGGATGAGGCCGAAGCCTCCAAAGCAGCGACCGCTAAGATTCTTGCCGCTCTTAAGGATTATGATGGGGATGAGAAAGTTCTCAAAGATATCTTGGCTTTAAAAGACCATCTCATTAAAAAATCACAGTGGATCTTCGGCGGAGACGGTTGGGCTTATGATATTGGTTATGGTGGCTTAGATCATGTCTTAGCTTCCGGAGATGATGTCAACGTGCTGGTTGTCGATACTGAGGTTTACTCCAATACCGGCGGACAATCTTCTAAATCAACACCCTGTGCGGCAGTAGCTAAGTTTGCGACCTCGGGCAAGAAGATTCGCAAGAAAGATCTGGGAGTCATGGCGATGAGTTATGGCTATGTCTATGTAGCGCAAATTGCCTTGGGTGCTGATATGGCTCAAACGCTCAGGGTTATTAGAGAGGCTGAGGCTTATAAAGGACCTTCTTTGATTATTGCTTATGCGCCTTGTATCAACCATGGGCTCAAAGCAGGTATGACCAAAAGTGTACAAGAGGCCAAGAAAGCAGTTGAATCCGGTTACTGGCATCTTTATCACTATAACCCGGATCTCATCGATCAAGGCAAGAATCCATTTAGCCTTGATTCCAAAGAGCCTACGGCGTCCTTCCGCGAGTTTATTATGGGCGAAGTGCGTTACTCTTCCTTGATGAACACCTTCCCGGAGAGCGCAGAGGAACTCTTTGGCAAAGCTGAAGAATACGCAAAGATTCGTTATGAATCTTACAAGCGTCTGGCTGGCCAAAAATGGGGCGAATAAAAATCGTATTATTCAGCAGATAAGCAAATAGAAAAATAGAAGTTAAGGGGGCATCGCAGACTACTGTTAAAAGTAGTTTTGCGATGTCCCCTTTTTTGCTGTTTTTGCGATCCATGCGCATGGGAAAGCAAATTAATGTTTGCAACCAATACTTTACATAATTGACCTGTTGTCGGACAAAATAAGCAAGAGAAGATTAGAGAAAGAGGGCGAAAATGTGCGCGGTTGGTTAAGTATGATCAAAGATCTTACCGTTCGCCCTAAGGGGGAGCGGCAGATACGGAAGCCTCCCTCGTATTCTTTTGATGAGGATATGGATCAGCCTTTATCCGGCGCAAAAGTGAAAGAGATCTTGTCGGAGAGTAACGATATTGTTTTTCGGGAGTTTTTTATTCAAGGCAAGGAACGTATTCCCTGTTTGTTAGCGGCAGTTGATGGAATGGTGGACAAAGATCAACTGGATCAGTATATCTTGAAGCCGCTGATGGTAGATTTAAAGGGACAGCCGGAAATGGCGCAGCTGACCTTAGCCAATATTGTGGACAAAACACTCCAGGGTCTGCTTCCGGGCCTGGAAATTAAAAAGATAGCGAAAATGAAAGAAGCCATCAATGCAATTTTGTCCGGCGATGCGGTTATTTTTTTTGGCGATGCCGGCGATGCACTTGTTTTTGGTGCCAGGAGTTGGGAAAGGCGCGCCGTTACCGAACCGATTACGGAGACGATCGTCAAAGGCCCTCACGAGGGATTTTCAGAAACGCTGCGGGTTAATACCTCGCTGCTCAGGCGCATTATCAAACACCCTTCCTTACGGATGGTCCCCCTAAAACTAGGAACTTTAACAAACACCGATATTGTAGTTACTTATATGGATAAAGTTGCCAGTCCGGATGTAGTCTCCGAGGTAATGAGAAGGTTGGAAAAAATTAAAATGGATAGTGTGATAGCGAACCAATATATCGAGGAGATGATTGAGGATAATCCTTTTACGCCCTTTCCGCTGGTTGCCTATACGGAGCGACCGGATGTCCTGGCCGCCAAGCTTCTGGAAGGGAAAATAGGCATTATTGCCGACGGGACCCCCATTGTGCTTGTGGTCCCGGCCACACTAACGCAATTTTTAAATATAAATGAAGACTACTACCAACGGCCCGAGCCGGTATTCCTTTTCCGCCTGCTGCGCTATTTGGGAGCATTAATCTCTCTCCTGTCTCCCAGCGTCTATATAGCGGTTACGACATTTCATCATGAAATAATCCCTACTGATCTCTTGATCAGTATAGCGGCAGGCCGGCAAAACGTGCCCTTTCCGGCCCTGATCGAGGCCTTTGTTATGATGCTTGTTTTAGAAGTATTGCAGGAAGCGGGACTTCGGTTACCCAGGCCTCTCGGGCAGACGATTGGCATTGTAGGGGCAATTATTATCGGCGATGCAGCGGTAAGTGCCAGCTTAGTCAGTCCGCTGATGGTTATTGTCGTTGGAGTAACAGCCGTAGCGAGTTATGCGATTCCTTATTACGATTTGAGTCTTGCGGTGCGGCTCCTTCGTTATCCACTGATGCTTTTGGCGGGAACCCTTGGTTTCTTTGGAGTCTCCGTAGGTCTTTATGCGATCGCCATTCATTTATTCAGCCTGCGTTCCTTTGGCGTGCCTTACCTAAGTCCGGTATCCCCTTTACGCATTCGGGCCTTGTTGCAAGACACGCTTTTCCGGGCGCCATGGTGGGCGATGAAGCGTCGTCCTCAACTGATCGATGTTGAGGAACCCCACTTAGAAAAGAAAGGGAAAAGGTAACGATGGAAAGAATCTCAACGCATCAATTCCTAACCTCTGGGTCGGCCGTTCTCCTGGGTGGAATTTTTTTAGTCCTGGCAGCCGCAGTTACCTCAGACAGTGGCCGGGATGGTTGGGTGACCGTCTTACCAGGAGTCGCCGTGGCAGTTCCTTACGGTCTGATGGTGCTTTCCCTTCATATGCAGTATCCCGGGAAAAATTTGTTCCAGATTTCAGAAATGCTCTATGGAAAATGGCCGGG
>CAYWSF010000041.1:4408-9752 GCA_964460725.1 uncultured Desulfosporosinus sp. | reverse complement strand
ACAGCCGCGCAGAAAACCATTTTGTTTCAAGGTTACAAAACAACCCCTGCGCATGCCAAACCCAGCTGAGGATGTATCCGGTAAATCCAAACGAATGGGGTCATCGTGCTGTAAATAGGTTTTAAGACAACGCCTCGCCCATTGCGGCAAAGGAGACGAATGATATAGGTCAACAACCATATATCCCACGCCAAACGTTCCTTCATAGGACAACACTTCCGGGGCTCCTTCCTTAGCAGCAAGTGCTAAACGCAGGCTCCTGTACCCACACTCGCCGGCTTTTTCCACTAGTTCGACCGGCAAAGTGGCAAGCTTTTTGGGATCCCGTTGAAGGATTTTAAGAACGGCTTGGTCAAATTCCGGCCCCGCAGGATCAAGTCCATACGGTCCGTCTTCTTTTAAACGATGGGAGAGATCCCCGCTGGCCACAAGCGCATAGCGTCCCGGCAGCATCTCCAGGATGCGGCCTATACGCAAACCATATTCTTCCGGTCGCTCCAAGGGCATACCTAACAGTACAACCTTCCCATTCCAACCGGCCTTTTGTAAAAAGTAAAGCGGTACTAACGCCCCGTGATCCAAAGTTCCCTGTACGGGAACCACTCCCGGTAAATTTTTTTGGAATTGGTCCACTGCCACAGAATCGCTTGCAAATGAAAAGCTGAGCTGTGCAGCTCCGAATTGAGCGAAATTTCCTCGCACTTCCTGCTCGGTCAATAATGTAATTCCTTTCTTTAAGAGCGGCGCATGAGGAGAAACTATGATTGCTGTCTCGATCTCCGCCTGAACCAGACGACGGGAAATCTCCTGGTAAGCATCCAAAGTTGCTTGGCACTTACGCTCTTCTCCCCGTCCAATCTCCGGAACGAGGATCGGTGGATGCGGCACAAAAACCGAATAAACTAAACTCATAAATCAAGTCCTCCCTTTTTCCCCGGCATTAGTAAACTCTTATTATATCTATTTTAACCTATCCCCTGCTAAAATCCAAAAATCAAATTAATATCTTCAGCGTCATCCTGCACCAAAGCAAGCCAACTAATAATAGCAAATAATATGTAAAAATTGGGAACATCAGATAAATTTATGCATAGGGTGTATCATAGACATTTTAAACCAATTAATCCACTTTCTTGATATAAAGGGGGCTTAAGCATGAGAGCGTTGATGGGACAACGGGGTTATTTCCCAAGTCAACGGAACAAGTTCTCCCCTATCCGGGAGCAGGGACCTCGTCCTATTCAAGGACAGAGACCTGTTCAGGGACAAAAAGCTGTTCAACAGCAAATTCATACACCGGCCACCCGACCGATCGTTCAACCAATAAACCAGATTACTTCTCCCATTCTGAAGCAACTTCCTCTTTTGAAAAAACAATTAACCCCTTCCGCTCCGGTATCATCTCCTCCGTCTCCGACATCATCGGTATCCCCGACATCTCCAGCGTCTCCGGCGTCTTCAGCATCTTCCACCCAATGGCCGCAACAAGCAGAAACTCTCCTGAGACAATACGGGCCTTCACTCGTGAAACAATTTGGACCTCCTTTGACACGCAAAATTGGCATCCCTCTCGTCCAACACTATGGTCCTCCCCTAGCACGTAAAGTGGGAATTCCTCTGGCGAAACGAGTTGGCTTGCCTCTGGCGCGCAAAATATTTCTTCCCATTGCCAAACGAGCCGGATTTGCGCTCATTCGGCGACTGGGATTACCAATTTAGTATATATCAGACACAAAATGCATACTAACACTAATAAAGAAAAAGGCTGTTAACGATTTGATCGTCACAGCCTTTTTAATATTAAGCTTTCTGCCGGCCCTATTCACTCAATAACCGGACATCCCCTACCATCCCCTACCATCCCCCTGTTCCCCTGTTATTATGGCTTCCTTCATTGAATGCCAAAGCCATGGAGGACGTTACACTAATTGCTTAAAGCGGACGCAAAAGGTTGTACCGGAGGGGGTCGTGTCAATATCAATTACTGCGTTATGCCTAGCTGTTATACTGTAACAGGTGGCTAACCCCAGGCCGGTACCGTTTTCTTTTGTAGTGAAAAAGGGAGTCCCGATCTCTTCCAGGTCTTCTGATTTGATGCCGCAACCCTCATCCTGTACTGCTAAAACGACCTCTTCACCATCCATGAAAGTTTTAATAGTCAGCTTTCCGCCATCAGGCATGGCGTCCAGTCCGTTCCGGACAAGGTTTATGAGCAGCTGGCGTATTTCTTTCTCATCTAACATTAAGGCTCTTGTTTCCTGTAATTCCAAAACGATCTCTTTATCGCTGACCATCGCATCCGCCTGTAACAACGGTTGTATGTTTTCAATTATCTTGTTCAAAAATAAGGGGTTCAAGTCTACAGCCTTATCTCTGGCAAGGCTTAGAAACTCTGTGATAATGGAATTTGCACGATCAAGCTCCTCGATCATCAGTTCAAAATAGCTTTTCGCTTCGACATATTCCTCTTTCTCCCCCAGTAATTGAAGAAAACCCCGCACCGTGGTCATGGGGTTTCTAATTTCATGACCAATTCCTGCTGCCATTTGCCCGACAAGGTTCAAACGATCCAACTGAGCCATTTCTTTTTCAAACATCTTACGCCCCGATATGTCATTGTGTAAGACGGATAGACCTTCGTCTAACGGGTAAACATATACTTCATATGTAATACCAGCACTTATAATCTCAGAATTAACACTTTCCTTATTTTCCTTATTTTTCAAAGCTTTTTCGAAAAGAGGGCGATAATATTCAATACAGCGGGGGAAAAGCTCCCAAATATTTTGTCCAATTAATTCTTCCCGCCTTTTATTAAAATATTTCTCCGCCTCTCCGTTAACAAAGCTAAACTGCCACTGTCGATTCAGGGTGTAGACGGGACCTTTAATACTCTCGAGAATATTAGTTAACTCCTGACCTTTTATTCGCAATCTTTCTTCAATTTTTTTCCGTCTCAATACTTCTTCCTTGAGCTTTTCATTGGTCAGAAAGAGTTCGCAGGTCCGCCCTTGAACGAGTTTTTCCAAGGTTTCGAATCGTTCCTTCCGCTCCTTCTCCAACTGTTTTCGTTCGCTAATATCCTGCACGCAGCAAACAAAAATCTGCTGCTCTCCAATGCTGGTTATACCAAGCTGAACCTCCGCCGGAAAAACCGACCCATCTTTACGCATGGCGACCGCATCCGAGATCTTGATGCTGTTGCTCATGGCCTGGTCATTTTTTAGGTTATACAAAGGAATACTTTCTTCCGGCAAGAGCCTTGAAATATGCTCACCCGGTATTTCCTCAAATCCGTAACCGAACTTTTTCATCACCGCTGGATTAGCACTTATTATCTGACCTGCCCCGTTTAATGTAAACCAAGCTTCCGGGCAAGTTTCCCCGAACACTCGGGCCAGGGCCTCTGCCTTGCGCAAATCCGTGGTGGTTTGTTTTAGGCTTTCATTCATTTTTTTAAGCTCCGCAGTCTGTTGCTTCAGTAAATCATTTTGGAGCTTAATTTGCTGAGATTGAAGGTGTATTTTTACAAATGCTTCTACTTTCATCTTTAACGTTTCCGGGTTGAATGGTTTAAATATATAGTCAATCGCACCCAAGGAATAACCCTGCATGATATTTTCTGTACTTTTGTAAATGGCTGTGATGAAAATAATAGGTGTATGCTCATTTTTCTTTCTTGCCCTAATGAGCTGTGCTGTTTCAAAGCCATCCATACCCGGCATCTGAACATCCAAGAGAATCACTGCAAAATCATCTGTCAGCAAACAACGTAGCGCCTCTTTCCCGGAACCGGCAAATACTAGATGATAGTTTGGCGATGTAAGCACTGCCTCCAAAGTAAGCAAATTTTCCTTGCGGTCATCAACTATTAAGATTTTCGCTTTCTCCATCATACCTTAGTACCTCAGATCCATCTTTTCTAATCCTGTTTTTGTTCTCCTATAAAGCGAACGTAATATTGACTTAATTTGGTGGTTATTACTCCACCTTCTGATATATTTTCTGGCTCTGGTCAAATATTTTATAATTGTGGGCATAAATACTAAAGGCAATGTCCTCTTTACTGCCCAACCCCAGGATGCCTGACGGACTCAGGCTCTCATAAAACAGTCCATGCACACGTTCCTGTAAGGTTTTGTTAAAATAGATCATTACATTTCTGCAAATTATCACATGGAATTCATTAAACGAATGATCTGTAGCCAGATTATGTTGGGCAAATACCACGTTCCGGGTAAGAAAGGGGTGAATAACTGCTTTCCCATTACTAAACTTGAAATATCCGGTAAACTCCTTCTTACCCCCTGCCGATTGGTAATTATCAAGAAATGTTTGCATCCTATTTGAAGGGTAAGCACCTTTCTTGGCTTCTCTTAATAAATCTTCGTCCATATCCGTAGCATAGATCATGGTTTTGTCATATAAACCTTCCTCATAGAGAATAATTGCTATCGAGTAAGGTTCTTCCCCTTTGGAACAACCCGCATGCCAAATTCGAATAAAAGGTAGTTGCTTGAGAAGCGGCACCACATTCTCCCGGAAAGACTTAAAGAATTGCGGATCCCGAAACATTTCGGAAACGTGAATTGAGAAATCCGAAAGCAAGCGTTTCAACACTTTGGGATCATGAAAAACTTTTTCCTGCAGACTTGAGACATTTTTTAACCTTTCAGTTCGAATACGATACCAAATTCTACGCCTAATGGAAGCCGAAACATAATTTCTGAAGTCAAAACCGGTGAAAGAGTACAATCCTTCTAACAGCAGCTTTATTTCGATTTTTTCTAATTCATCACAATTCCTTGCTTCCGTGTTTTTCCCTTGATTCTCCACATAAATCTCCTATCTTTCTGAAATCTATCTCCATCTCCTATCTATAAAGCCAAATCTTAATTAAAGAGAATAGCTGATCCAGATTTATCGGCTTGCTAATGTAATCTGACGCTCCTGCTGCAATGCACTTTTCCCTGTCGTTTTTCATGGCCTTTGCCGTTAAGGCGATGATCGGAAGATTAGCATACTCCGGAATTTGCCGAATACGACGTAAAGCTTCGTAGCCATCCATCTCGGGCATCATAATATCCATAAGAACTAGATCAATATCCAAGTTCTTTTGCAGCATTTCGATCCCTTGCCGGCCATCTTCTGCAAATATAGCCTTCATTTTTTGGTTTTCTAGAGCGGAGGTGAGAGCAAACACATTTCGCATATCATCATCTACAACCAGTATCTTTTTTCCTTCTAAACGCCCGTTTCCGCTCTCTGTGCTCTGGGATTCGTCCGTTTCCGGTATTGCCGGTATTGCCGGTATTGCTGCGGAATCCGCTGCGGCAGATTCATC
>CAYWSF010000041.1:2814-4308 GCA_964460725.1 uncultured Desulfosporosinus sp. | reverse complement strand
CCGGTATTGCCGGTATTGCCGGTATTGCTGCGGAATCCGCTGCGGCAGATTCATCCCCGGAAGGATGGGAATCGTCAATTGTCGCTGCTGCTTCAGCATAGGGCATCTCGGTAAGCTCCTTTGCCACAGGTTGGCCGGGTATATATAAGGTAAATGAACTTCCACTGCCTTCGACACTGTCAAGTTCAATAAACCCACCTAACAACTCGGCCATTTTCTGACTGATGGCAAGACCCAACCCCGTACCGCCATATATCCTTGACGTTGTCCCATTTGCCTGCTGGAAGGCCTCGAAAATCATCTCCCTTTTATCCTTGGAAATTCCTATACCTGTATCAGTCACGCAAAAAGCCAGTACCACTTCCCGATCCCCAAAGATGGGATTTTCTGCGAAACGATGACCTTTCTCCTGCCAGACCCGCAGAGAAATACTGCCACGTTCTGTGAATTTAAATGCATTAGATAATAAATTATTTAGAATTTGAAGCAGCTGTTGTTCATCTGTCCAAATGGTATTCGGCAGGTCTTCACTTATCTTAATGCTAAAATCCAATTTCTTTTTCCGCGCCACAGGCTGGAAATAGCGCACGATATGCTCCTCTATTTGCGCCAACTCCACAAATGCCGGGTTTGTCGATGCCTTACCCGCTTCTATCTTGGAGAGGTCCAAGATGTCGTTAATCAAATTCAACAGTTCATTTCCGGAAGAAATAATCGTTTTCACATACTCTAGTTGACCGGAGGTTAAGTTTCCTTCCTTGTTCTCCTTCAAAATCTGAGAAAGAATCAACAGACTGTTCAGCGGTGTCCGCAACTCGTGGGACATATTCGATAAAAACTCCGATTTAAAGTTTGAAGTTCCCTCCAGCTGCTCGGCCTTTTCCTCCAATTCTGCCTTTATAATTTCCAGCTCCGCGGTTCTCTTTTCGGAATATTTATATTGTTCCTCTAGCTTTTCATTAAAGGTTTTTAGCTCCTCCTGCTGCAGTTGAAGTTCCTCCGACTGAGACTGGAGTTCTTCTGTCAAGACCTGCGATTCCTTCAACAGTGTTGCAATCTCCATGTGGGATTCAACCCGATTTATGGCAATGCCGACATGTTTTGTGGCCAACAGTTCCAAGAATTCCATCTGAATGGCACTATATGGCTGGAGAGATGCCAGTTCTATGACGGTCACTACTTCTCCCTCACACATAATCGGAAGCAGGACAATGCTTTTCGGTGCTGTCGCGCCCAACCCGGAGCTTATTCTGATATAATCACTGGGGACGTCGTCCAACATTATGATCCTGTTTTCCGATGCACACTGTCCTACCAGTCCTTGCCCCGGCTGGATAACTTCTTCCCCGACTGTTGCCAGGGGATTGCCTGCATAAGCAGCAAGCTTTTTATAGCAAATTTTGTCGTTGTGTTTCTCCCTGATATAAAAGACACCATAACTTGCTTTGACCAGAGGGGTAACTTTTGTAATCAAATCGTCTGCCAGAACTTTAA
>CAYWSF010000041.1:434-2804 GCA_964460725.1 uncultured Desulfosporosinus sp. | reverse complement strand
TAATATCCTGAACACCCTGGCACAGGTTGATAATTTCGGCGACCCCAGACTTTAACCAGTTAAGTTCTTTTTCCTGCCAGGCGTGTCGTTCCAGGGATGAGGCCGCTTTATTTAAGGACACAGCAAGTTCTCCAACCTCATCATCTGTATTGATATCAATTCTCGGCAAAACAGTGTGATCCTGCATCGCTGTAATAATGTTCATTATGTCATTGACTTTGTAAATGCCTTTTGTATACCTCCTTGTGATCCAGAAAATTATCCCCACACCGGCAAGTAATGTTATAAGAAGGGAAACAATTAAAAAAGCAAATGCTTGGCCATACTCACTAGCAGATGATTTCTTTAATTCGTTCACAAATGCTTCATCGTGCTTACGCAATTCCTGAGTATACTCGGATATTAGATTTCGAGTCGCTGCTCCCTCATTAATTAACTGGATGCACTCTGCTTGCTTGCCGGAAGAAGCTAAGGATATGCAAGTTTCTTGTATTTCTATGTAATCCAGGTTTGCGGCTTTCATCTGGTCCAGCAAATTTCTGGTACTGTCTAAGATGTTCGAAGCCGCCAGGGAAGTCATCGCCGACGCTAGTTTTTGTCGGGAGTCCCGAATCGTTTCCATAGTATATAAAAAATTCTGACTGCCTGCGTCCTGCAACACAAGATCCCTTAAAGACCTGCCGATATTATTGACTTCAAATTCAATAGTTTGTCGGTAGGATGATTTTTGTAAGTGCTCCTGAAAAGCTTGGTCTGCATTCTTGGTCGAGTGATATAAAAAATAAAACGATAACCCAAAAAGTACTGCCATTATGACTAAAATAGTGCCAAATCCCAGGAATAACCTCGTTTTAAGATTCAAACTTTTTTCATCTTCCTTTCAGCTGAATAAATAACGTAAAGAGCAGCAATTGTTTAGCAATCACCGATTATCCAAACAAGTATGTCATATTCAACATTAATTGAATAATTCCTTCAGGAATAATGTCGTTTTATGAAAATATTTCGACAATAGTAAATTGTTCTTTACAATATCTTGAAATCACGGCAAATTTTTATTACCCTGGATATTTATATTCTCTTTTTCAATCACACCATCTTTGATTTGTTTGCTTCTTAATTGTCCGCATGCGGCATCAATATCCGCCCCATGTTCAAACCGTATACTGCAATTAATGCCCTGCTTTTTCAATGTATCATAAAACGCCAGCATGGATGGGCGTTCACTCCTTTGAAATTCCTGATGTTCATCTACCGGGTTATAGGGAATTAAGTTAACCATAGTCCGCTGCCGCCCATAATCTATCAGGTTAGCCAGCTGCAGAGCATGTTCCTGCTGATCATTCAGATCCTTGAGCATAATATATTCCAACGTAATCCGGCGATTCGTATTATCTAAATAGTATTTAACAGCTTCCATTATTTTTTCGATAGGATGGACTCGGTTGATTTTCATTAGCCGCGTACGCAGTTCATTTGTTGGCGCATGTAAGGAAATCGCCAGGTTGATCTGTAAATTGGCATTGGTGAATTCAATAATTTTATCAGGAAGGCCGCAGGTCGATACCGTAATATGTCTTACACCAATGTCGAGTCCTTTATTGTCGGTAATAATCCGTAAAACTCCCAGCACGTTATTAAAATTATCAAAAGGTTCGCCTATCCCCATTACCACAATACGACTGACAATTTCACCCGGTTTCACTTGATCGAGATAATGCTGAATTTTCATTATCTGTTCCACAATTTCGCCGCCGGATAAATCACGAATTTTTGTTAATAACCCGCTCGCACAAAAGCTACACCCCATGTTGCAGCCCACCTGGGTTGTGACACAAACCGAAAGGCCGAATTTATGTCTCATCAAAACAGTCTCAATCAAATTATTATCTTTTAACCGGAACAAAAATTTAAGCGTTCCATCCGTTGATTCTTGCCTAAAATGTTCGCTCATTGAATCGAGGACAAAATGATCTGCCAATAACCGAAGACACTCTTGATTGACATCAAGCATTTCTGAAAAATGCGTCACCCGCTTTCGATAAAGCCCATCCCAGATTTGTTCTGCCCTGGATTTTTTATGACCATACTGCATAAGCCATGCAACAAGTTGCTTAAAAGTCAAACCATAAATCGATTCTTTATTCATTCATTTTCTCCCTTCAAATCACGCAATCAAGATGGATTCGTCAAAAATCGAAATGCTCCTCTTTCCCAGTAACATTTTCTCAAAGCTGCTTTGATAGTGACAAATAAAACGCAATTAACTAAAAAAAATTTCAAAAAAATTTACTTGACAGGATTTCAGCAATTTGTTACTATAATAGTCGTGTTTAAGTACGGGGCGTGGCGCAGTTTGGTAGCGTGCTT
>CAYWSF010000041.1:0-424 GCA_964460725.1 uncultured Desulfosporosinus sp. | reverse complement strand
CGGGACCAAGAGGCCGTGGGTTCGAATCCCGTCGCCCCGACCATACCGAGCGGTCTTACAGCATTTAAAAGTCGTAAGACCACTCGACCAATTTTATACGGCTTTTTTAACGGGAGTAGCTGATGGCTACTCCCGTTATAGTATGTATCAATACATCCGGCACGATTTTTCTTACTCTTTGACTGTTTCAACGTCCTACTTTCCGGCAGTTAAAAATCAGTATTTACAATGACAGTATAATGCTCCCGACTACCGAAGTCACCTCTAGACAACACCAAAAATCAAGAACTTTCAACAAAATACTAAAATCGTTTAATACCGATGTAAAGAAAAGGCCCCGGCAGTGAAGCCAAGGCCCTTTCTTTGATGATCAGTTATTCTATCGACACCCAAAGCTCCATCGCTCGTTCCACATCGATTCTAT
>CAYWSF010000040.1:0-9753 GCA_964460725.1 uncultured Desulfosporosinus sp. | reverse complement strand
TTATCCTCAATAGGGGAACAGGAGGGGAATAGGCTTACCGTTGATTGGCATGTGCTTGTTTAATGGCATGTGCTCTATATGTGCTCCATATATGAAATCCATTTATGAAATAAGGAGAACTTTTTAGTTCTCCTCTTAATTCCTTTTAGATTTACTTAAAATACCCCAAGGCACCCCAAGGTCTCCAGGTTATCCTAAAGGTTCCCTTTTAATCCGATGCTCTCGGCTGCTTTTTGCATGCCCTTGATTGTTTCCGCAATGATATAGTCAAGTTCCATATCCAGCATTTTTGCACCCTGTGCAATGGTTTCACGGTTTACACCGGCAGCAAAGCTTTTTTGCTTCCATTTCTTTTTAACTGATTTAGGTTCAAGGTCAAGAACACTTTTGCTGGGGCGCATCATAACCGTAGCAGCAATCAAACCGGTCAATTCATCGATGGTGAATAGAATCTTTTCCATCCTCTCAATGGGTTCGACATTACTGCATATTCCCCAACCGTGACTTTCGATAGCATGGATATAGTCTTCCGGCCAGTTGTTTTGCATGAGGATTTCCCTGGTCTTGGTACAATGTTCTTCCGGATACATCTCGTAATCAAGGTCATGTACCAAGCCGATAATTCCCCATTTTTCTTTTTTGGGCTCTCCGAGAACAACAGCAAAATGCAGCATAACAGCTTCGACGGTGAGGGCATGTGTGATTAAGCTGTCGCTTTTATTGTACTTGGTCAGTAGCTCAAAGGCCTGTTCTCTGGTTGGCAAGTTCTGTTCCATGATAAATTTCCTTTCTTCTTTTTAAAAATATATCTTTAATTCCATTTTCGATGGACACCTTACCTTTAGCTTTTAGCTAATATCTGCGACTTCGAACATTTTACATTTATCTACGACCACGAATATTAAATAGTGTGTATAGACAATCCATCCCTGACTGCGAGACCACCACTTGCACCTGATATGCCGTTATTAAATAGTTTGTATAGACCATCCATCTATTTAAGAAAACCATAAAGAATGGTATCCTCTGCTTCTTTCTCCGAAAATCCCATCGACATCATTTTTATTAATTGCTCATTTTCAATTCTTCCAATCGCTGCCTCATGGATAAGTTGTGCTTCACTATGATAGGCTGAAACCCGCGGAGTGGAAAGAACTACGGCATTATGCATAATAATAGCATCACATTGGATATGGCCGCGGCATTTGTTTTTTCCGGCCAAATCAAAATAGAAGATTTGCTTGGAATTATCCTGGGCAACTGAACGGGAAATAATCTGAGCAGAAGAAGATTCACCTAATAGTTCCACAGTAATGTTGGATTCTGCTTCTTGCTCCAGGTTGGTTAAGAGACGTTCTGTTACCACCAGCTTGGCATCACCCATTAACTTGATGTCAGTATCTCTTATAGTATGGTCGACGCCTTTGATTTGAATCATTTCGAGTTCGACCACGGCCCCTGGCTCGGCCTCAATTATCGTCTTGGGATTTAGAATACGCTGTCCGGTACCTTCACCCTGACCGTAGTGCTTTTCAACATATTTGACTTTGGCTCCTTTGCGGATGTGAAAGGTATGAATTCCATCATGCTGGGATTTGTGGTCCCCAGCGTTATGTATTCCACAGCCGGCGATGATCTCCACGTCCGCATATTCTCCAATTTCGAAGGTATTATAGACTAGATCATTGAAATTATCGGCTGTTAAAATAACCGGGATATGAACGCTTTCGCCTTTGGTATAGGGCTTGATAATCACATCAATTCCCGACTTATCCTCTTTGCTGATGATATCAATATTGGCAGTGGTATTTCGCTGTACCCCCAAGCCATTTTTTCGGATATTGAAAGCACCTTGGGGTATTTCATGAAGGTCGGCTACTTTCTCCAGCATCAGTTTATCTAATGCATTCAACATTCAGGGCAACCCCTTTCTCGCATTTAGTGCTGCATAGACAATCATCGCTATTCATAATGCCGGCAAGAATGTTATCTCTTCCGGCTTGAGCACTAATCGTGCCATTAGACATGATAATGATTTCATCAGCCAGCTCCATGATCCGTTCCTGGTGGGAAATAATTATAATAGTAGTATCATATTGCTCATGAATATTTTTAAAGGTTTCCGCCAGCTTTTGGAAACTCCATAAATCTATACCTGCTTCCGGTTCATCAAAAATGGCAATTTTCATGTTTCGGGCAAGCACGGTCGCAATTTCAATTCTTTTCATCTCGCCACCGGAAAGACTGGCATCTACATCCCGGTCGAGATAATCCTGAGCGCATAAACCAACATTAAACATCAGATCGCAAATATTTACTTCTTCCGGATTGTTAGAGGCTGCCATCTCGAGCAGGTCTTTAACTTTGATCCCTTTAAAGCGAGGCGGATGCTGAAAAGCATAGCCGATCCCCAGACGTGCCCGCTCAGTGATTGTCATGTGCGTAATTTCTTGCCCATCGAGTGTGATTTTACCTGCGGTAGGATTATAAATCCCCATAATAACTTTGGCTAGGGAAGACTTACCGCCGCCATTGGGACCCGTAACAACATAAATCTTTTTATCATAAAAGGTTATATTAACATCCTTCAGAATTTCAATCTTTTTCTCTCCATCTATTTGCAGAGACACCTTTTGTAAATCAAGCATTGCTAACCCTCCTTATAAACTTCTACAATTTTAGAATACCATAATAGGACAAATTCGCCAAATTATTTTGTCTAATCTTATAAAACTATGGCTATTTTGACATAAGCTCATTTAAGCGTTCCCTTTAAGCCGGTCGCAGCGATAAACCGGTTGCGGCGATAATCCGCTAAGTCCATCGTACTAATAACCCATTTTTTAAAAGATTCCACCTTATCGAAGGCAAAAGCAGGATTCATCGCTAACACTTTTTCAACTTGTACGGTTTCTGCCCAGAGGGCACTAATTGGTAAAACGCCAACTTCTTTAGCAGCTTGCACGTCATAGGCAATATCGCCTACATAAGCGACTTCTTCCGGTGAGAAATTCCAAAGGGTCAGGACTTGTCTAATGTGTTCAGGTTTATTTGCACCGTGATCGGAACCGGTGAGTATTACCTCAAAAAAATGTTCTAAGCCGGAATGTTTTAAGGATATTGCCATGCTTCCGTCACCTTTCCCGGATACGAGAGCTAAGTTCATTTTTCGCTCCCGGAGCAGAGTCAGGGTCTCTGTAATCCCTCGAAATGGCTTAGCATATGGCACATGAATGCGGTCATATTCAGTTAAATAAAACTGCAGGGCTTCTTCCCATGAGTCCGGAAATAGTTTTTTAAAAATGCCATTTTCGGTAGGCCCTAATAAAGAGTATTTTTCTTGGTCAGTGTAAACACGCCCGCTGAATTTTAACAGTGTGGAATTAAGGCTGCTTCGAACTACCGGGAGGGAATTAATCAATGTCCCGTCCAGATCAAATATAAAGCCTTTAAGTTTCATTTTTACCTCTTTACTCCTTTATCATTCTTCTTTAATAAAAGCTTAAAGCTATTTTAGCTTAAAGCTATTTTTTAACACTATATGGCCCTTACTCAAACATGAAGGTAAATGCCTAATTGTGGCAATTCCGCAGCTCGAAAGCGTTGATTTGACTGGATACTTACATTTAACGCATGCGTCAAGAAATTGTGTTTGAGTAAGAACCTACTACACACCGTACACTACATACCGTATACTTCAAAATACATATTTTCTGTCCCAATTAAGTTACACATTACGTTGATTCATTTGCTATAATTAAGGATATATCATTACCTGTCATCATACCTCACATAACATCGTAATTAAAACTTTTCATCATTAATTACATTTGCATAATTGATTGTAATTATATATATCATGATGCTGCCGCAGAAACCCTCATTTTTACATTATTGAGGTCTACATATAGTATTAGGAAGCAATAGTTAGACGCTAGATATGTCGTGCAATATCGCTAAGTAATGCTTTTTGCAGCAGAATCATTACCATACAGGCGAAAGCATTTTCATAGTTGTGTTAATAATAAAATATGTTTACTCAGTCTTAACTCAGTCTTAACTCGAACTGAATAATTATTTCTTTGAAACATTAAAAAATATGAAAAGAAAAGGTGGATGAAAAACATGAGAATAGTGGCAATGGGAGATTCATTAACAGAGGGGTTTCCTTTTTTCAATCAGGAGTCTGCTTGGATTAGAAATATAGCTATAGAGTTTAAATGCCTGGTAATAAATCGCGGAATCAGCGGGGATACGACGAGCGGTATGCGTATACGGTTCAATCGTGATGTGCTTACTGAAGGACCGACTCATGTCATTATTCTTGGTGGGTCGAATGATGCTTGGGAAAGAATCCCCTTGTCAAGGGTGAGCGCGAATTTTACTGCAATGGTAGAGATGTGCGAGAAAAGTGGCATTGTCCCAATTCTTGGGTTGCCTATTCCATGCAACTTTCCTGAAATAGAACAATTGCTGATCGAATATTGCGATTGGATAAAAAACTATGCGGCAGAAAAAGGCCTTCTGGTGATTGATTTTCACACCCCATTTATGGACCGGATTTTAGCAGGTGAGGGGGAAGAACTTTACGTCGATGAAGGGCATCCGAGTATCGAAGGTTATGCTTTGATGGGAGAAGTGGCAGTTCGATCTTTAGAAAGCCTAAGAACCACAGAGTGACGTTCCCTGGTCTACTACCCCCACTTAGCTGAAGCTTGAAATGGGGGCTTGTAACTAACCGGTATTGAAAGGAGAACACAATTATGTGTTTGCATTTTTTTGCATATGATTACCACCCGCACTATCGCTTAATTCTGGCAGCTAATAGGGATGAGTACTATCAACGGCCGACTGAAGCAGCCCATTTCTGGGCTTCTCATCCTTGGGTTTTAGCGGGCAGAGACTTGGATATGCAAGGAACCTGGTTGGGCATTACACGTTCAGGTCGTTTTGCAGCAATTACCAACTATCGTGATCCTTCTTTACAGATAGAGAATGCAAAATCCCGCGGCATTTTAGTCAGTAATTTCCTCTGTTCCAATCAATCGCCGGAAAAGTACATGGAAGAGGTTGTCAACCGGCGGATGTTATACAATCCATTTAATATCTTAATCGGTGACCGCTCAGTATTATTATATTTCAATAAACTAAGCGCAAATTATTTAACGCTTAAACCCGGGCTTTATGGACTGAGTAATCATTTTCTGGATACCCCTTGGCCAAAAGTGCTAAAAAGCAAACAAGCATTAGCTGATTACCTGAAGAATAGGGAGTTAATTGAACCGCAAGATCTTTTTGCTATTTTAGCAGATACGGAACCTGCTCAAGACCATGAATTGCCCGATACCGGAATAGGTAAAAAAGCAGAAAAACGCTTATCTTCAATCTTTATCAAAGGAAATAATTATGGTACCCAATCTTCCACAGTACTATTAATAGATCGTCATAATCATGTGATATTCAAGGAAAAAAGTTATCATTCGGGTCAGAATCCGTGTGTTGAAGTGAACTATGAGTTTGACATCATTGATCAGTGATTCATTAATTAGTATTCTTTGAATTGGGAACAGGAAAGGATAAGTGGCTGAAGGTAAGCACATCTTTAAATTCCAGGAAGTTATAGTCACTTTTTTGGGCCTTGGCGATCATGTCGGATATGGGAGTTACGGTCAGGATGACATCTTTGGGCTGAATTAATTGGTCAATAAGCCCGAAGTGCTGTTGGTTGAAGCGGATAGCAATGTGGACGTCATTTTCCCAAATAATTTGGAGGACATAGGCGTCCTTGTTTTCAGTTGCAAACCAATTATAGGTGTAGCTGGATAGGCCGGACTGATTAATTGACCTGACCTCTTCATTAAATTCTTTAACATAAAGGATAAGAACGTCACGGCCATTTTCCAGTTTGCCGAAGGCTGATTGTTCAGGTGTATAGGCCTGAGTAAACATAAAATCCCCCTTTTGAGACGTTTGTTTGAGTAAAAACTTATGTTTTAGATGTTTCTATTATACTACCTCTTTACTGCGTTACCTTAAAAATTTAATATTTTATTAGACATATTATAAACCATTTGTTTTAGGTTCTAAAGGATCAGTAGTGTCAGCTCAAACTTCACTTCCTAAAAAAATATAAAACAAATAACGGCTTGTTTTTCCTTGACATCGAGCTGATTTTGATTATAATAAACGTAACAGCTAAATTACTTACAGAATTCACTAATCAGTCATTAAAAACCTTATTGGTCGCGTGCTGGGTAAAGTTTCGATTTATCGAAGTTTTGGGCATTGCAATCAGTCAAGACAATGCTGGATTTCGAAAACTGGAAACCACCTAGAGGGTGGTTTTTGTAGTTTACAGATTAGACAGATTAGAAGATTAGTACAGAGAGATTTCCCGCAGAGTTCCTCAGTTTAGCCGTTATTGTGATTAGGCTGGGAAATTAAGTAGAGAATTCAGGTGATTTAGCACACTGATTTTTCCCCTTTTTGAGTTGACCTCAGTGAACAGATGTATCCGGTTGACCCTAGATAGTTAAAACAGGAGTAAGGAGGATTTGCTTAGATTATTTCCTTGCCTGATGGTGTTTTAATGGGTTTTAGTTTCTCAGAATGCGTGATTTAAGTGTTTGATGACTCTGGTCGTAATTTTCGATGCTTGGTTTAACAATAGAGTTGTGATATTCAATTAAGTCTTGAGGAACTATGCGGGATTCATTTATAATAAAGACCACTCTTTGAGCGGTCTTTTATTTTTTCGCTAAGTAATGATCCGGCTGCAGAAATTTTATTTTTACAATATTGAGGTCTACATGTTGTATAGGCAGCTATGCTATAGTTAGTTATAGTTAACCATATTTAGCCGCTATATAATATCGTGCAATTTCGCTGAATTATGCTTTTTGCAGCAGAATCATAAGTATAAAATCATAAGGTATAAGGTTATTAAAAAGGAGTTTTATATAATGATTAAAAAATTGAATTTCTTAGCAGATTCAATAAAGGATCAAGTAATTTTCTGGAGACGTCATCTGCATCAGAACCCGGAGATATCTTATCATGAGGAAGAAACTTCCCAATTTATTTATAAAACCCTCCTCACCTTTGGTGGCTTGGAGGTAACCCGGCCTACAAAGACCAGCGTAATGGCAAGGTTGATTGGTAAGAGTCCGGGTAAGGTGGTTGCTATTAGGGCTGATATGGATGCCCTGCCAATTCAAGAGGAGACTATGCTGGATTTTGCTTCCCAAAAACCAGGGGTGATGCATGCCTGTGGACACGATGCTCACGTCGCTATGTTATTGGGGGCAGCAAAGGTTTTCAGTGGTATGCAAGAAGATATTAGGGGAGAACTACGCTTCATCTTTCAGCATGGTGAGGAGTTATTTCCTCCCGGAGGAGCTAATGAACTTGTCCAAGCTGGGGTGATGGAAGGGGTAGATACAATTATTGCCGGACATGTATGGTCATCCCTGGAAATTGGGAAAATTGGTCTCACTTATGGTCCAATAATGGCATCACCGGATTCCTTTTATATCACGATAAAAGGGAAAGGGGGACACGGGGCGATGCCCCATCAAACGATTGATGCTATTTTGATTGGGGCAGAAGTAGTAGTAAACTTGCAGCATATCGTTTCGCGCAACATTAATCCCAACGATCAGGCAGTCATTTCTGTGGGGCGGTTTGTGGGTGGCACAACTAATAACATTATGCCGAACGAGGTACAAATTGATGGAACGATCCGCACCTTGGATCCCACGCTGCGTCAAGAGGCTCCGCTCTTGCTGGAGCGAATTGTCAAAGGGGTTACCTCCGCTCATGGGGCAAAGTATGAATTGAAAGTTGTTACCGGCCATAAACCGGTGATTAATGATCAGCGTGTTGTTCGGGTTTTAGAAGAGACAGTGCGCGAGGTCATGGGGGATACGGCGATAGAGTATGTTCGTCCTAGCATGGGCGGAGAAGATTTTTCCGCGTATTTACGAAAAGCAGCAGGTGCATATTTTTTCATCGGTGGAGGAAACAAAGAAAAAGGCTATAATTATCCGCACCATCATCCTAGCTTTATGTTTGATGAAGAAGCAATGCAAATTGGGATAAAAATTCTTATCCAGGCTGCGAACAGACTGCTGGCTTAGAAAGAGATAGCGTTGAACATTGGCTAAAAAAGGAATGGCAGTTGACAAAAAATTAAACTTTGTTATTATATTATCAAGAGGTTGTGCTTATCATGAACTTGTTGGTCGCTTGCCATGCAGTTTCGATTTATTCGAAGATTTAGGAGGCATCGCAATCAGATGAGCCAATACTAAATTTCGAACAAGTTGAGCCACCGAGCAAGGTGGCTTTTTGATTCCGTATTCTGTGCACTTGTTCCGGCATGGAAAACGAGCCGGCTGCCGTTATTTTTCTGGATGAAGGAGGTTTTGTTAATGCAAATAAGGCAAATAATTTATAAATTATTATGGTCCTTTGCGCTTCTATTTATAATCATCACAGCAATTATACTTTCCTTGGGATTTATTTTAGCAGCGGCATTAGTAGGAGCAATGGCGCTTGGTGTATATGGAATTTATCGTTATTACCTTATGAAAAGGGGGAGAAGGAAATTCAAAACGAAGCCATACCGCTATGTTAACGCTGAAGTAATCCATGATACGATTGAGGTTAAAGAACCTGAGATAATGGAAGAGAAGATCTATTGGATAAAACGGCAATAAGTCTGCTCTTTGCATTAGAGTTTAGAATATTGTGAGGCGAATGGTTATAATTATCATTCACGAAGTTAGACCGTCGTGATATAATAACTTTTAGCTTATCAAGAAACCCAGAAATGTAAGGTTGTGAACCTCAGCGCATCAAAGAGTGGAGTGATTTTATGAAAAAGCTAATAAAGCCATTATTAATAATTAGTTTGCTTTTATCCTTGGTTCTTCTAAGCGGCTGCAATAATAATACTGAGCAGCCAGGTGGGAATAATACATCGAATCCCCCGGATAATAAGGCAGAAAACACTATTAAAGACTATTTTGCCTATAAAGAAAATATGAAATATGTTTATGAGGGGCAAGGAATGGAGTATGCTTCTTACTATGTATTTGTAGATTATATATCAGGGGATCGTGTTCAGATCAGATCCAATAACGGCGGTACGGAAATGGTGAAGGTGCTGGAAAATAAAGATGGTGAGTTGAGAGTGCTTCTATCGAGAGGGGAAGCTTATTACAGGGAAAATTTAACTCAAGCCGTTGGCAGTAATGCGGAAATCCTCTTAAAAGAGCCACTAGTGGTAGGAACCAGCTGGAGCTTGTCGGATGGTGGGAAACGTTCTATTACAAATTTGGAAGTGGACGTCACTACGCCCAGCGGCACGTATAAGGCGCTGGAGGTTACTACAGAAAGTAAAGAAAGCAAGATACTTGACTACTATGCACCCAATGTCGGGCTTGTAAAAACAGTTTTCACTTCCAACGGAACTGAGGTTACTTCTGCTTTAAGTAAGATGGAAACAAATGCACCGTTAATACAAACTGTCAGATTTTATTATCCAAATGCCAATGTTGATAAGCTATATTTTGCAGATAAACAACTTACCTTTAAGACAAATGACGTAACTAAATTAATTTTTGAACAGGCGTTTAAAGATTTGCCTAAAGGCAATATAGCCAAAGTGTTGAGCCCCAATGTTAAAATAAATAGTCTCTATTTAAATCCGGATAATAGGGTGTATGTAGATTTTTCCAAAGAGTTTGT
>CAYWSF010000039.1:0-9911 GCA_964460725.1 uncultured Desulfosporosinus sp. | reverse complement strand
AGTTTCGCTGATAAAACCGGCCACTTGGGCAAAAACGGAAAGACCGCTCCAACCCATGAGCAGCGCCAGCAGCGCCACTTGTTGATTAAGCTCGGAAACAGCTTCGATTGCTCCCTGACAGCCTAAGGTCATCTCAAAAAGGCCATTGAAAAAGGATTGCAGAACCGGAATCGGAATCTCACTGATTATAATATGGGTTAGGGTTGCTAAAAATGCCGGTATCTGCCATATATTCAATAGCCCGAGGATCACAGAAAAAAAGACCATAAAACCGGCGACCATGAGTACGGTTGTGATACTCTGTTTGATGGCATTATTAAGAATTTGCCCGAAAGGACGATTGTCTTTGGCTTGAACGTTTTTCATCTCCTGCCAAGCTCGTTTGAACGAAGGCACAGAGGTTGAGCGTTGGGAAAAGGGGGTAACTCGATAAAAACGAAAGAGAAAACCGACCAGCAAATTGGCGAGATAAATTGAACCGGCTAAAACTATCCCAAGCGCAGGGTTGCCTAACATGCCGGCGGCGACGGCACCAAACATAAAACCGGGGCTGGGGTTATTAGTAAAGGCTAAGAGACGTTCTCCTTCTATGCGTGTAATCTCTCCGGCTTGACGAAGACGAGCGGTTAGTACCGCACCCATAGGAAAGCCGGACGAGTAGCCCATAGCCACAACAAAGGCTGCCTTGCCGGGGAGACGAAAAACCGGCCGCATGAATGATTCCAGAAGAATTCCGAGGAAATGAACAAATCCTGCCGCCATCAGGAGCTCAGAAAGTATAAAGAAGGGGAGCAAAGCGGGGAGGACAAACTGCCACCATAAGGCCAGCCCTCTGCCTGCAGAACTAAGCACTTCCTGGGGATAGACAAACATGCTGAGGGCCAGGAGACTTAAGGCAAGTACATTGACAATGGCAGACATGTATTAATCGCCTCCTTACTAACTAATATTTATATGAAAGAATTATTGGGCGTAGAAGCAATGGTTCCCCTTGACAAAGAAAAATGTGCTAACTATAATAAAAGATGTGTATTAAGGCGGTCAGTGGCAATCCACGACTTTATTTTGAGAACCTAGAGGGGGTGTAATTTATGGGTGTTCCGCAACGTCGCCAATCAAAATCCAGAGTACGCAAACGTCGGGCTATGTGTAAAATAACCGCACCAAACCACATCGAATGCCCCCAATGCCATAAACCAAAAATGCCGCATTATGTATGCCCAAGTTGTGGGTATTATAATGCTAAGGTAGTTCTTTCTGTCGAAGAATAAGAAAGAATAAAAAAATTTAGGCAAAACCAAAACAAAGAACTCTTTCACAAGAGTTTTTTTGTTTTTTTGCTAGTGTCAGCAATCGACAGGTTTAATTCTTGTAAAGTATACGGAGATAGTTTAGAATGGTGAACAGTAAATTTGTCTGATTTCATGGTTTAATATTCAGTTTTTATTTTTGAATTTTGAACCAATGATGTAAAATATTAATTATGGTCGCTATAGTTGAGTGATATGAAGAGACTTTTGAAGGGAGTGGGTATTATTTTCCATAGATTGCATGGATGCAGGGGAAACAACAGGAGCTGGGATAAATGAGAATTGCTGTGGATGCTATGGGTGGGGATTTTGCACCGGAGGAGATAATTAAAGGCACGCTGATCGCCGCAGAAACATGGCCCGATCTGAACCTAATCCTGGTAGGGCAACAGGAGCGAATCCGGCCTTTTTTGAGAAAACCGGTACCTGATAATATTTCATTTGTTGAAGCTTCTGAAGAGATAATGATGGATGAACATCCGGCAAATGCCGTTCGCAAGAAGAAGGGTGCCTCGATTGTAGTTGCTACCGGATTGGTTAGTCTTGGCAAGGCTGATGCCATCGTGAGTGCCGGCAGTACCGGAGCTCAAATGGCATCTGCCCTCCTGGGCTTAGGGCGGATCAAAGGAATCGAACGGCCCGCGATTGTGACTATCTTACCTACTCCGGAAGGAGGGAAACTCATTCTTGATGTAGGAGCCAATTTGAACGCCTCACCGGAGCACCTTTCTCAATATGCAATGATGGGTAATGTTTATGCAGAAAAAATCCTGGGCATTCCAAATCCGCGCATTGGATTACTAAATGTAGGCAGTGAAGAAACAAAAGGGAACGAACTAATGCAGAAGACATTTGCTTTGCTTAAAGTGGCTCCTTTGAATTTTATTGGGAATGTAGAAGGACGGGATGTACCCCATGGGCGTGCGGATGTGGTCGTATGTGATGGGTTTGCCGGAAATGTTTTGCTAAAAACAGCTGAAGGCGTGGGTGAAGTATTATTTGAATTATTTAAGGAAAGAATTACTTCAAATATAGTTCGCAAGCTGGGAGCACTGGCGATCAAACCGGGTTTAAAAGAAATCGCTCAGGTATTGGACTATGCAGAGTATGGCGGGGCTCCTTTGTTGGGTGTTAATGGAATCAGCATTATTTGCCACGGAAGTTCCAAATCTAAGTCGATTTATAATGCCATTCGGGTAGCCCAGGAATGTGTGCAAGTGCGTCTAATAGAACAAATCCGAGAAGATCTCCCGTCTAAAATATAGAAAGGGGGGGAGGTGGCTATGTATAGTGTTGGAATTATTGGAACGGGGTCATATATTCCTGAAAAAGTTATGACCAACGCTGATTTTGAAACAATATTGGATACAAGCGATGCATGGATTACCTCACGTACAGGGATTAAGGAACGCCATTTCACACCTAAGGATATGCCCGTTTCAGAACTGTGTTATCGAGCCGGTTTGCGTGCTTTGGAGGATGCAAAGGCAGCACCTGAAGATGTTGATCTGGTCATTGTAGCAACGGTTACACCGGATTATGCTTTTCCGGCCACTGCCTGTCTGGTTGCCGATCGATTAGGGACAAAAAGGGCGGCTGCTTTTGATTTGGAAGCGGGATGTACAGGCTTTCTTTATGGGTTGGCAGTGGCAAGTCAGTTTATTGCCACCGGAATGTATAAAACAGTGCTTGTGATCGGTGGCGAGACGATGAGTAAAATCCTTAACTGGGAAGACCGCTCAACGTGTATTCTCTTTGGTGACGGGGCAGGGGCAGCGGTATTACAACCGGTTGAAAAGGGATTCGGCTTTTTAAGTTTTGAATTAGGCTCAAAGGGCTCCGGAGGGCATTTACTTTCGCAGCCGGCTGGGGGGTCAAGTCTTCCGGCCAGTTTAGAAACAGTGGAGAAGAAACTACATACCCTTCAGATGGCCGGCAACGAAGTGTTTAAATTCGCGGTGCGGATTATGGGAGAGGCAGCGGGAAAGGTTCTGGTGAAGGCGGATTTAACGCCTGACGATGTGGATATTCTGTTCCCCCATCAAGCCAATACCCGGATTATTGATGCTGCCGTTAAGCGTCTAAAAATTTCCCCGGATAAAGTGGTCATAAATTTAAATAAATATGGGAATATGTCCTCCGCTTCTATTCCTGTGGCGTTGGATGAGTCGCTTAAAGAGGGACGTATTGCGGAAGGAGATACCATCGTGATAGTGGGATTTGGCGCAGGACTGACTTGGGGAGCTTGTGTTTTGAAATGGACGAAAGCAGGGTTACACTATGATAAAAACTAGAATCGGCGAACTGATTGGGATTGAATACCCAATTTTCCAAGGTGGGATGGCTTGGGTGGCAACCGGAGAATTAGCTGCTGCTGTTTCGGAAAGCGGCGGACTAGGTATTATTGGTTCCGGACAGGCCTCTGCTGACTGGTTGCGTCAGGAAATTGGCAAAGTAAAAGCAATCACAAAAAAACCGTATGGAGTTAATATCATGCTGATGTCTCCATATTTAGAGGAAGTCATGGCGGTAATTTTCGAAGAGCGGGTCCCAGTTATTACGACAGGCGCAGGGAACCCCGGCAAGTATGTGCCTAAGCTTAAAGAAATAGGTACAAAAGTAATTCCTGTGGTCGCCTCCGTCGCCTTGGCCAAACGACTGGAAAAAGTCGGGGCCGATGCCCTTATTGCCGAAGGAATGGAGTCCGGGGGACATATCGGAGAAATTGGAACCTTACCTCTGGTTCCTCAAGTGGTTGATGTTGTAAATATTCCGGTTATTGCAGCAGGTGGCATTGTGGATGGTCGGGGCTTACTTGCAGCTTTGGCACTGGGCGCCGAAGGGGTACAAATGGGGACACGTTTCATGTGTGCGGCTGAATGCACTATCCCGCCTCACGTCAAAGAGAGAGTGCTGAAAGCTAAGGATCGCGCTACCGTTATTACCGGACAATCAACGGGTCATCCGGTGCGTTGTTTAAATAATCGCTTTACACGGGAATTTGCCCGCCATGAACGGGAAGGGATGTCCCCGGAGGAAATAGAAAAATTAGGGGCGGGAAGATTACGCTTAGCATTTGTTGATGGGGATGTTGAGAACGGTTCAATTATGGCCGGCCAAGTTGCCGGAGCAGTAAAGCGTATTGAACCGGCTGCGCAAATTATTCAGGACATCATGCAATCTGCTGAACGGGAATACGAGCGTCTTTCTGTACGATTTCAAGGATAGGTGATTTCAAATATGGGTAAAACAGCCTTTCTTTTCCCCGGCCAAGGCTCTCAGTATGTTGGCATGGGAAGGGAATTGTTTCAGACATCTTGTGGAGAAAAAGCATTGCAAACGGCTCGCGAGGTTTTAGGCAGTAAATTTATCACGTTAATAACGGAGGGGCCGGAAGAAGAACTTCGCCAGACAGCTTGGACCCAACCGGCAATATTACTGGTAAGTGTTGTGGCTTCGCAGCACCTTTTAGAGGCTGGAGTTAAACCGGATTATGTTGCCGGGCACAGCATCGGTGAGTATTCTGCGCATACGGCAGCAGGTAGTCTTAGCTTGGCGGAAGCACTGTATGCAGCCAGAAAACGCGGGGAGTTAATGCAGGCAGCTTACCCTGCCGGCGGAGCTATGGCGGCCATTCTCGGGCTCTCTGTTGAGGCGGTGGAAGAAATTTGTCATCGCGCAGCTGAGTACGGTGTGGTTGTAGCCGCAAATTACAATTGCCCTGGTCAGGTAGTAATTTCCGGCGAGGAGTTGGCTGTTAGCAAGGCGATAGAGATTGCCAAGGGGTTAGGTAAACGTGCGATACCGCTTGTCGTGAGCGGACCGTTTCACTCTCCTTTAATGGAACCGGTGGCCAATATACTACAAGCGGTTTTAGAGAGTGTAGCCTGGAAAACTCCGCTTTGCCCCGTTATTGCGAACATTGACGCTGCGGAGGTCATCTCTCCGGAACGCATAGTGAATACCTTGATTAAGCAAGTTAGCAGTGCCGTTCGTTGGGAACAATCTGTTCGCTATCTGATAGACCTAGGAGTAGACACCTTCGTGGAGTGTGGCCCCGGAAAAGTCCTGACCGGTTTGGTAAAGAAAATTTCACGTGACGTCAAGCTCCTCAATGTAGAGGATACGGAGTCCTTGATAAAATCGCTTGCATATATAAAGGAGAATCGTTAAAATGATGCTTAATGATAGTGTGGCCATTGTTACCGGGAGCGGGCAAGGAATTGGACGTGCCATAGCATTGGAGTTGGCCGAGGCCGGCGTGCAGGTTGTCGTTAATGATCTGAACTTGGCGCAAGCTGAGGAGACCGTGAAATTGCTCCGTGAGGCCGGCGGGGAAGGCTTAGCCGTGCAAGCGGATGTTACTCAATCCGCCGACGTTGATCGCTTAATTAAAACAACACTTGACCAATTTGGCAAGGTCGATATTTTGATTAACAATGCCGGTATTACACGGGATACGTTGTTGCTGCGGATGAAAGAAGCGGATTGGGATGCCGTCCTGGCTACTAATCTCAAAGGAGTTTTCCTTTGTACAAAAGCAGTTAGCAAAGGAATGCTTAAACAACGCTCCGGTGTTATAGTAAATATTTCATCCGTCGTAGGCCTTGCGGGTAATGCTGCACAGGCTAATTATGCGGCAGCTAAGGCGGGAATTATCGGATTTTCCAAATCTGTCGCCAAGGAATTGGGATCAAGGGGAATTCGGGTTAATGCCATTGCTCCGGGGTATATTGCTACAGATATGACTGCAGTATTAACAGAAGGGCGAAAAGATGAAGTCTTGCGTGCTATCCCACTCGGTCGCCTGGGCAAGCCTGAGGACGTTGCAAAAGTCGTTCGTTTCCTTGTGTCCCCTGAGGCATCTTATATAACAGGACAGACATTATGTGTCGATGGCGGTATGGCAATGTAGGAATTTACATATCACCGAAAGGAGGTGAAGAGCAGCATGGAAATTTTTGAGAAAGTAAAAGCTATCGTAGTCGAACAACTTGGGGTAGAAGAAGACATTATTACCCCGGAGACCTCCTTTGAAGAGCTTGAAGCGGATTCTTTGGATATTGTGGAACTAATTATGGCTCTGGAAGAGGAATTTGACTTGGATATTCCGGATGAGGAAGCCGAAAAAATTAAGAACGTCGGAGATGCCGTCAGCTACATTAAGGGAAATAAATGACCTAAAAAGGTCCCGTGCTCAGTTGCGGGGCTTTCTTTTAATAGGTTTTTTTTTCATGATAACTTAAAGCTCAGAGAGAGGCGCAAAGTTTAAACTGCACGAGGCGAGAAGGACAATTTAATTTTCGAGCCTCGGGCTATCGCGCCTCGCGCCTCGAACGATTTGAGGTAGACAGGAGGAAAGATTGTGAAAATTCCTGAGCTACGTATTGCTGATTTAGTGGCTAAAATTCCTGTTATTCAAGGAGGAATGGCTGTTAGGATATCTATGGCCCCTCTCGCTTCGGCTGTTGCTGAAGAGGGCGGGATCGGAATAATCGGGGGCAGCGGTTTGTCTGTAGAGGAATTGAAAGCGGAGATTCGCGAAGCACGTCGGCGTACCAAAGGAATTATTGGGGTAAACATTATGTTTGCCGTAAGCAAATTTGCTCAGTTAGTTCACGCCGCATTTGATGAAAAGATTGATCTGTTAATATCAGGAGCAGGCTTTTCCAGAGACATGTTCGTCTGGGGCAGGGAAAGAAACATTCCGATTATACCAATTGTTTCCTCTGCTAAACTTGCTAAATTATCGGAGAGACTTGGAGCGGCTGCGGTAGTTGTGGAAGGCTCAGAGGCTGGCGGTCATTTAGGAACAGAGCGTTCCCTACACGACATCCTGCCGGAAGTAATCGGAACCGTTGGTATCCCTGTAATTGGAGCAGGAGGCATCGTCAATGGAGAAGACGTCGCGAAGATTCTGAAACTTGGTGCGGATGGGGTACAAATGGGAACCCGTTTCGCACTTAGTGAAGAGTGCAGTGGGGCACTTGCTTGGAAAAAAGAACTGTTAAAGGCTAATGAGGAAGACGTCGTAATCGTTCATAGCCCGGTTGGCTATCCGGGGCGGGGAATTAGAAATCCCTTTACCCAGGCCCTGGAAGCGAAGGTTGATGTCAGACCGGCGGAATGCAACCGTTGTCTTAAACGGTGTGAAGGAAACTTTTGTGTGATGGATCGCTTAGTTAAGGCCCAACAAGGTGACATTCGCGAGGGTCTTATATTTTCAGGGGCTAAGGTGTATAAGATTAATAATATTTTATCCGTACACGAAATCTTTAAGGATATTAAAAATGGTATCCTTGGCTTTAAGGAGGAAAATAGTTGAAACGCCGTGCAGTGATTACAGGAATGGGTATGATCTCCCCCGTGGGAAACCAGCTGGAAAATTTCTGGGATAATTTAATAGAAGGAAAGTCCGGAATCGGACTATTAACACGTTTTGATACCGGCGATTTGCCGACTAAGGTTGCGGCTGAGGTCAATAACTTCGAACCAACAGAGTGGATTAACAAAAAGGACAGTCGTCATATGGACCGTTTTGCCCAATTTGCCGTCGCTGCGGCGAAGTTGGCAGTGCAAGATTCCGGGTTGGATTTTGCGCAAGTAGACAAAGAACGTGCCGGTACCGTTATGGGTTGTGGGATTGGCGGTGTGATCACCTTTGAAGAACAGAAAGTAGTGCTTATGACTAAGGGAAGCGGCCGAATTACCCCGTTTTTTGTACCAATGCTGATTGGCAACATGGCAGCCGGACATTTATCCATAGAGTTTGGCTTACAGGGAGCGAGTCTGACAATTGTTACAGCCTGTGCCTCGGCTACCAACGCGATTGGGGAAGCGTTACGGATTTTTCAACGCGGGGAAGCCGATGTCATACTTTGTGGAGGAACTGAGGCCCCGCTTACGAGTTTAGCTTTTGCCGGTTTTTGTGCTGCGCGGACGATGTCAACTGAGAAAGATCATCCTGATCAAGCATGCCGACCCTTTGACAAACGGCGCAGCGGTTTTGTTATGGGCGAAGGAGCAGGGGTTTTGGTTCTGGAATCCTTGGAACACGCAAAAGCGCGTGGTGCCCGTATTTATGCCGAATTAGCCGGATATGGACACACATCGGATTCCTACCATATTACGAGCCCTATGCCCGGTGGAGCAGGCGCAGCCAAGGCCATGCAGCTTGCCTTAAAAGATGCCGGGCTCAAGGGCGAGGATGTTGACTATATTAATGCGCATGGAACCGGCACAGGGCCTAATGATGCGACGGAAACTGCGGCCATTAAAACTGTGTTTGGTGATTATGCATCGAAGTTGGCGATTAGTTCAACCAAATCAATGACCGGGCATTTAATGGGGGCAGCGGGTGCCATCGAGGCAATTATTTGTGCACTTAGTATTGAGCGGGGAGCAATTCCGCCAACAATTAATTATGGCGAGCCGGACCCGGAATGTGATCTGGATTATGTTCCTAATATAGCGCGCAAACAAGCAGTGAATGTGGCAATGTCTAATTCCTTAGGCTTCGGTGGACATAATGCCACTATTGTACTAAAAAAATATGTCTGAAGATGAAGATAAGGAGATCTACATTTATGGAAGAAAAGAGGCGTAAAACGTCTGCGAATTACATAAAATTGGAGAGTAGGGCGAAACGAAAGAAATATAACGTGACTCCTCAAAAAAAAGAAATAGGCCTTAAGTTGGCAAAGCGATTGGGACTGCAGACTCCGCTTAATCAGCTGTTTAGCACGGCCTTGACTCATCCCTCGTATGTCTTTGAAAATCCGCAGTTCGGCAAAAATACTAACCAACGGCTGGAGTTTTTGGGCGATGCGATTTTGGATTTTGTGGTGGCGGAGTATCTTTATTTGACTTATCCGGAACGTTTGGAAGGAGAACTTACCAAAATGCGTGCTGCTGTCGTGAATGAAACAACGCTAGCCGCTAAAGCAACAGAAATAGAACTGGGTCAAGAACTTTTATTAGGTAAAGGTGAGCAGGCATCCGGTGGACGAGAGCGTCCCTCGATCTTGGCTGATGCCTTGGAATCAGTGATCGGAGCAATTTACTTGCAGTATGGAATGCAAGAAGTGCGGCGGGTGATCTTGGAAATGCTGAAGTCTTCCATCGACGAAGTCGCTGAAGGGAATTATGGAGACTATAAAACTGTGTTACAAGAAAAAGCACAACGCGAAGAAAAAGAAGTATGTTATCAGATCCTGGCGGAAGAAGGACCGGATCATAACAAAAGCTTTACGGCGGGTGTTTATCTCCAAGGCGATTTAATGGGGAAAGGGATAGGTCGTACCAAAAAAGAAGCAGAGCAAAATGCCGCCAGGCAGGTACTGGAAAATTGGGGGAGGGAGAACGATGGCTAAACCTGAGAATTTCCCGGATTTCTTGAAGGAAATTCATATTCAGGGATTTAAGTCGTTCGCTGATCGTGTCAAATTAGAATTGGGCCGTGGATTAAGCGTAATTGTTGGTCCCAATGGGTGCGGAAAAAGTAATGTTGCCGATGCCGTACGCTGGGTATTGGGGGAACAAAGTGCCAAGAGCCTGCGTGGGGCTAAAATGGAAGATGTCATTTTTGCCGGCAGCACACAG
>CAYWSF010000038.1:0-10014 GCA_964460725.1 uncultured Desulfosporosinus sp. | reverse complement strand
ATATAAACCTTGCTCTGCCCTCACTTCACGCTATAACGTATCCTGCTGCCATATTTCTGTGAAGATAAAAGACCTTTGCTTTCGAGTTTAAGGACAAATTTTCTAATTGTCGCATAGGCTGCGTTTTTATAGTCTTTTTCCAATTGCTTGGTTGAAAATTCATTGGTTCCGTATGCAGAGAGCACATAATAAAATAAATCTTTTTCTTTAGCTGTAATCTCACCTGTTTGAAGCAGGTTATTAAATGTTTCGAGCGCATTTGTCGGCTCAACCTTTTTCTGAAGTTTTGTAAGTACATTATCTATAAAATAATTTACAAAGGGCGTTACGTCTAAAGTTTCTGACAACTTATAATTAGTCGAGATTAAAGTAGAAGCCTTATAATACAAGCCCTTACTTTCATTGATATACGCAGAAAACGGTATAAACAAAGAAGAAGTATAGCCCGCTTGTACCAGATACCAAAGCTGCAGTAACCGGGCCATTCTGCCGTTGCCATCAAAATAAGGATGCAGGTAGGCAAAATAGTAATGAATTATGATGGATTTAGTAACTTGATCCACATCATCGTCTTTCTGGATAAAATCGATCAAATTCACAATATATTTTGTAAGCAGATGATAACTGATCCCCTGACGCTCAATGTTTTGCCCAACCACATAAACTGCATCGTGACGATATTTATACTCCGGCATTAGCCTTTTCTCATCGTCTAAAAAATCGCCGACCGCAAGCCTATAAAGCTGATATAGATTTTCCTCTGTAATTTTGTTGGCAGGCTCAGCAATGAAGTCTAAGCCACGCTTAATGCCATAAGCTTTATTCTCATTACTTGTCTCGGGTGCGCCGCCATTTAGAATTCTCCTGACACTCTCCCGTGATGAGTCAATCTGCTCAATAGACAGTGTCGAAATAATCTCATCTTCCATGGCCTGTATACCATACTTTTCATTCGAATAAGAGGCTGCCAGTGCTTTAATTAGCTGCGCCGTCATGTTGATCTTAGCAGGAAGAAACACAATGGGATTGCCCTTAAAGTCAAGTAAAGAGAGTTTGTGATAAAAGCTCCTATTAAGCGCATCCAAATATCCTGTTAGATTTTCCTCTCCGAATTTATACTTAAGCTTTTTAAAATCTAAGGCCTTTTTATCACCGAACATCTCCGTAAAGGTTTTTAGTTGCATAACCTCGTTTCCTCTCGATACTAATTAGTATCACTTACTATCACTGCCAGTGTAGCACAAATAAAACAAAAATAAAGTTACACGAAAAGCAGAATCTCTGATTAAAAACCAAAAATCCTGCTTTAGATAGAATCTTTCTATACAGATTATTCACTATTAATAACCAACAGCTAAATCGATAACCATCAAAATGAGACAGTCATCTTTTTAGTGAAATACCCTTGCCCTTTTTACAGTCCCGCGAGTTTTCGCAAGGCCTCCGCCTGATCTGTCCTTTCCCAAGGCAAATCGATGTCGGTTCTTCCAAAAGCTCCATATGCCGCTGTTTGGCGGTAGATAGGCCGACGCAAATCCAAAGTCTTGATGATCGCCGCCGGACGCAGGTCAAACGTTTGATTGATTAACTCGGTGATTTTATCATCGTCAACCTTTCCCGTGCCAAACGTCTCAATGGAGACAGATACCGGACGGGCCACTCCGATGGCATAAGCTATTTGAATTTCACAACGGTCTGCTAATCCGGCAGCAACAATATTTTTTGCAACATAACGAGCGGCATAAGCCCCGGAACGATCCACTTTTGTGGGGTCCTTGCCGGAGAAGGCACCACCGCCATGGCGTGCCATCCCGCCGTATGTATCCACGATGATTTTGCGTCCGGTCAGACCGCAATCCCCCTGAGGGCCGCCAATGACAAAACGACCGGTTGGGTTAACAAAATACTTTGTCTTTTCATCAAGCAATTCTTTCGGAATCGTAGGATAAATGACCTGTTCCAGCATGTCCTTGCGAATTTGCTCTTGAGTAATGTCCGGATGATGCTGGGTAGAAATAACCACAGTGTCTACCCGTATTGGTTTATCATCCTCATATTCCACGGTAACCTGACTTTTACCATCGGGACGCAGATAGTTCACAAGATTCGATTTTCTTGCTTCACTGAGTTTATAAACCAAACGATGAGCTAAATCAATGGAAAGCGGCATGTAGCTTTCAGTTTCATTTGTGGCGTAGCCAAACACCATCCCTTGGTCACCGGCCCCAATTGCTTCTATATCACCATCGGTCATTTCACCGCTTTTTGCTTCCAAGGCCTGATTGACACCTAAGGCGATATCCTCAGATTGTTCGCCAATCGAGGTTAAAACTGAGCAGGTATCGGCGTCAAAGCCATATTTAGCGCGTGTATAACCAATTTCCCGCACTGTCTGCCGCACAACATTAGGAATGTCCACATAACACTCTGTCGTGATCTCACCGCTGACCAGGACCAATCCTGTCGTTACGAGTGTTTCACAAGCTACTCGGGCATTGGGATCCAACGTATATATAGCATCTAAGATGGCATCTGAAATTTGATCACAAACCTTATCCGGATGCCCTTCAGTTACTGACTCGGATGTAAATAATTTTTTAGCCATTTTAGTTCACTCCTTTTTTCCCCGATTCCCCCATTTCAATACCGGGAAGCCCGGCAATCTCCCGGACGAGATCCTGGGCAATCTCCAGTTTGCTCTTCTGAGGTAAATCAATTCTTCTTCCGTCAGGAAAGAGAAAGCTGACAATGTTAGTTAGGCAGCCGAAGCCAGCGCCCGGTTTAGTGACATCATTGGCTACTAAAAGATCGAGGTTCTTCTTTTGAATTTTTTGCGTAGCGTTAGCGATGAGATTCTCTGTCTCAGCGGCAAATCCGACCAAAACTTGGCGCGTTTTTTTTCGCCCAAGCTCGGCCAAAATATCCGGATTTGGGACCAATTCAACTGTACAGCATGTCCCTGTTTTTTTAATTTTTTGTTTAGCTTGAACTGAGGGACAATAATCTGCCACAGCCGCTGCCTTAATCACAATATCCATTTCGGGGAAAAGCCCCAAAACAGTATCGTACATATCCAAAGCGGTCTGCACCGATATCCGGGTCACTCCCTGAGGAGCAGTCAACTCCGTTGGCGCACTGACAAGGATGGTTTCCGCACCGGCTTCCTGCAGGGCTTGAGCGATGGCGTACCCCATCCGCCCTGAACTCCTGTTGCCAAGATAACGGACCGGATCAAGCGGCTCTTGGGTTCCTCCCGCTGTCACAAGGGCTTTCTTGCCTTGTAAGCAATCCGATCTGGCAAAAAAGCGAGTTACGCATTCCACTATCTCCGCCGGTTCGCTCATGCGTCCATCCCCATCTGTTCCACACGCTTGAAAGCCTGTGCCAGGGCCAATGACCTGAACCCCGCGTGCCTTGAGGAGTGCCAAATTAGCTTGGGTCGCCGGATGATGATACATGGCATGATTCATAGCCGGTGCCACAAAAATCGGTGCCCGGGTGGCTAAAAGCACAGTCGATAGAAAATCATCCGCTATCCCGGTTGCCATTTTGGCCAGTATGTTGGCCGTAGCCGGAGCAACAATAACCGCAGTAACGTGCTCGGCCAAAGCAATATGCTCTACATTCCACAGTTTAGGCTCTTCAAAAAGTTCTAAATGCACGGGGTTAGATGAAAGACTCTGCAGGGTCAGGGGTGTAATAAATTCTGTTGCCGACTTTGTCATTGCGACGTATACCTGAGCATCTGATTTGCGCAAAAGCCTTACAATTTCCGCAGCTTTATAAGCTGCAATTCCGCCGGTCACTCCCACGAGGACTTTTTGCTCTGTTAACATCATTTACTCTTTTCCGGTACGCAGGCATAAGTTAAATTGTCACCGGCAATTTCCTCAAGGGCAATACTGACCGGCTTTATACCCTGCTCTAAATCCTCATGCTTGGCCTCTTCCATTAATTTTCGGGCCAGCTTGGCAACAACTACAACCAACGTATACTTGCTATCCACCTTACTCATGAGCAGATCAAGTGAAGGTTGTTTCATTTAAACTCCCCCTTTAAAAACAAACGGGTTTCGTTTAACCCGACATTTTTCTGCTGCCAGGATACTTTTAAGTTTATCAACAGCATTGGAAACTTGATCGTTAATTACTACGTAATCATACTCATCTAAAAATCTCAGTTCCTCAGTTGCCGTGTCCAGGCGTTTCTGAATCACTTCTTTTGTCTCAGTGCCCCGTTTGTGTATACGTTTGGAAAGAGCCTCCAACGAAGGCGGAACAATAAAAATAAAAACCCCTTGCGGAAATCGCTTTTTGATTTGCATCGCTCCTTGGATTTCAATCTCCAGAATGACGTCCGACCCTTCCTGTATCGCTTGCTCAACTGCAAAGCGCGGTGTCCCATAATAATTATTACAAAACTCAGCCCATTCCAACAATTCGTCTTGAGCAAGCATCGTTTCAAATTCCTCCCGCGCCCGAAAATTATAATGAACCCCATTAATTTCACCCGGACGTGGGCTGCGCGTTGTTGCCGAAACTGAATATTTCAGGTCCGGCATTTGGTGCAAAAGTTCTTGACAAACAGTTCCTTTGCCTGAACCGGAAGGACCAGATAAAACTATTAATAGGCCATGATCTTTCTTCACTTTACACTCCTAGTCTGCCGGATCTTCGCCGTGAGTATTCGACTCTTTTGTGGAAAGACGATTAGCTACGGTTTCCGGTTGTACTGCGGATAAAATCACATGCCGACTATCACAAATAATCACAGCACGCGTGCGTCGCCCATAAGTGGCATCAATAAGCATGCCCGATTCCCGCGCTTCCTGAATAATTCGTTTAATCGGGGCTGATTCCGGGCTGACAATCGATATAATGCGGTTGGCTGATACGATATTGCCAAACCCGATGTTAATGAGCTTAATGTCCAAGATAATGAACCCTCCATTATTCTAGATTCTGTATTTGTTCACGTACTTTTTCCAATTCACTCTTCACATTAACAACCTGTTGTCCAATTTTTAAATCATTGGCTTTAGAACCAATTGTATTGATTTCCCGGTTCATTTCCTGAACTAAAAAATCAAGTCTGCGTCCCACCGGGTCATTACTGCTCAGCGCCTCACGTCCTTGAGCTAAATGACTGTCAAAGCGAACTAACTCTTCCGTGATCGATGCGCGATCTGCAAAATAAGCCACCTCATTTGCCAGTCTGGCCGCATCCAATTCCACCTCTCCTAACAGCGTTTTGATGCGGTCCTGCAAACGTTCCTGATAATCTGTCACGACAGCCGGTGCGCGTTCGGCAATCACTTGCATATACCCGGCAAGAAGATCAAGCCTTTTGAATAAGTCGACAGTTAACTTTTCTCCTTCCATGCAACGCATTTTTCCAAGATTATCCGACGCAATACGCAGTGCCTCAGAACACGCTGCCCACATAATATCAAGATCGATCTCAGGTTCTTGAACAGAAAGAGCCTCAGGTAATGTGACTAAACGATAAATATCTGTTTCATACACTGTATGTAGGGCCAAAGCAAGATCCCTCAATGATTTATCATACGATAGTGCTATATCTTTGTCAACCTTTATAACGCTCTTCATTCCTTCGCTTTCCATCACATTAATATATACTTCAATGCGACCACGCCGGTACTTCCCTTGTAACATTTTTCGTATTTGTTCCTCGTAACTCATCAACTGACGAGGCGCTCTCACGACAATCTCTAAATAACGATGGTTCACCGACTTTAGCTCAATGGAAACCCGATAACCGCTTACACTTGCCTCACCACGTCCAAATCCTGTCATACTATTTGCCATTATATCACCCGACCAACAGATTTAACCGGGTCATTCACCTCCTGTTTTAATAAAATGTCCATTATAATATGCAACTTGGAAACTTCACTCTACATATTACTCTACATATTATATCATGTTATAGCATGATGCCCTGTCAATTTTAGTTTTAAACAAAAAAGGCAGCGTTGCTGTCACTTGCGCCCTTTGAAAGATCACCCTTCTTCTTCAAAAATTGTTTGACGGGTTTATTCCTCTCATTGGTATATCCCAGCTGTACTTTTGTTTATTGCCGCTCTTGGCACGTAAATCACCTCTTTAGTCATTTTAACTATATATGGGTATTCGTGTCAGTTACACTGTCCCCCCCTGTCACCCATGAGTGTGTTTTTTGCAGCAAAATTGTTGTCGGTAAGCTGGAGCGATTCGACATATTTCGGGAAGTACCAGGCACCTTTTGGTAGGTAAAAGAAGCTGCCCCCCCAGGCAGCTTCTCTCTGTTTATACGATTTATACAATACTGTCATCCAGTCTTATAACTCAGCATGTTCTGTGTAATCGTGTAATCCTTATTGCTTGGTGGGGTACAACAAACCTTATATTTAAACCTTATAATTATCCCTTAGCTATTTCCGTTTTTCCGTGCCAACTGTTCTTAAACAGCCGGATAAACCCAAAGAGGATGGTCGGCGCTGCCGATACACAAATGATCAGCATCCATTGCCAGCTTTCCAAGGGTACAGTCTTGAAAATAACCTGTAAGGGTGGAAGATAGATAACGGCGAGATGCATAATCAAGGAAATCAGTACCGCACCGATCAGAAGAGGATTAGTTCTTAAACCAACTTCAAATATCCCTTTATCTTCAGAGCGACAATCAAACACCTGGAACAACTGGAAAAATACCAGAGCGGTAAAAGCCATCGTGCGCGCACTTAAAATATTTTCCCCCATCAGAAGAGCAACTACAAATACAAAAAGCGTTCCCAGGCCGATCAACATTCCGCCGATCCCGATTTTAGCGGCCAATCCGCGGGCAAAAATACTCTCTTCGGGGGCCCTGGGCTTGCGATTCATAATACCCGGCTCGGATTTGTCTACTCCCAGCGCCATCGCCGGCAAGCCATCGGTAACGAGATTGACCCAAAGGATTTGAATCGGCAGCAACGGCAGGGGCAAACCCACCAGGGTGGCCAAAAACATGGTTAAGACTTCTCCTAAGTTACAGGAAAGTAAGTAACGAATAAACTTCCGAATATTGTCGTATATGCCACGACCCTCTTCCACAGCGGCCACGATCGTCGCAAAATTATCGTCGCCCAAAACCATCGCGGAAGCTTCTTTAGTGACATCCGTTCCCGTTAAACCCATCGCCACCCCGATATCGGCTTCTTTCACTGCCGGGGCATCATTTACGCCATCCCCGGTCATGGCAACCACTTGCCCGCGTTTCTTAAAAGCACGGACAATTCTCAGCTTATCTTTTGGGGTTACGCGTGCATAGACAGCAGTATCCATCACCTGCTCGCTTAAATCCTCTTCCGACATGCGCTCCAGCTCTTCGCCGGTGATCACCCGGCTGCTCTTGGTGCCTCGAAACATCCCCAGCTCATGCGCTACGGCTTCCGCGGTCAAACGATGGTCACCGGTAATCATCACCGGTTTAATACCGGCCTGCTGACAAACTCTCACCGCTTTGACAGCACTGGCGCGCGGCGGATCAATCATCCCCAGTAAGCCAACAAATGTAATACCTTCTTCGACGCGCTCATCCAGCGGCTCAAAATCGGATAACGGTTTCTCGGCCACGGCCAGAACGCGGAGAGCATGCCGCGCCATTTCATCATTGGCGCGCATAATCCTTTGCTTACGTTCAGGCGACAGTTCTACGACCCCTTGGGCGGTCAGCTCTTGTCGGCAACTCCGCAGGACCATGTCCGGAGCCCCTTTGACATAAACCATCCGTCCCTTTTTTGTTTTATAGACAACACTCATGCGCTTCCGATCCGAGTCAAAGGGCAGCTCCGCGATGCGCTCTTGTTTGCGTTCCAGCACCTCTCGCCATATCCCTGCCTTAGCAGCCGCCACGAGAATAGCCCCTTCAGTCGGATCACCTTCAATGCCCCAAGGGGAATCATTTCCCTTAGAGCGAAAGAGACCGGTTACCTGCACTCCCTTTTTGGTTAACACAGCATTATTACAAAGGGCGGCAATAATCAGGCCTTCCCGCAAGGGATCCCGTTCTTTCTTCGGATCAGCACCATGAAACTCCCCTTTGGGATCATACCCTTGGCCGGAAACGCTGATCCGGCGTCCGTCCGAATATATTTGCCGTACCGTCATTTCGTTCTGGGTCAAGGTGCCCGTTTTATCGGAACAAATCACAGTCGCACAGCCCAAGGTTTCCACCGCCGGCAGTTTTCTGATGATTGCTTGCCTTTTAACCATGCGCTGCACTCCCACAGCCAAAGCGATGGTGACGATCGCCGGCAGACCTTCGGGAATAGCTGCTACTGCCAACGACACACCGGTAAAGAACATCTTATAAAAGCTTTCTCCTCTTAATACTCCGATGACCACTACTGCCGCACAGACGAGAAAACTGATTAGGACCAGCCATTTGCCCAGTTCAGCCAGACGTTTTTGCAGCGGTGTTTCCTCATCTTCTACACTTTGGAGCATTCCGGCAATGACGCCCATTTCTGTGTCCATCCCCGTCGCCACTACAACGCCGGCCCCCCGGCCATTAACCACAGAGGTCCCCATATATCCCATATTATTACGATCGGCCATGGGTGTTAGTTCTTCTTCCATCGACACAATACTTTTAGTGACGGGATGAGACTCCCCGGTCAGTGCGGATTCTTCCACTTGTACGTTAACGGCCTGAATCCAGCGGATATCCGCCGGAATGCGATCTCCGGTTTCTACCAGCACGATATCCCCCGGCACCAGATCGGCAGCTGGAATCCGTTGTTCTATTCCTTCCCGCACCACCCGCGCTTCCGGAGCGGTCAAGGAACGAAGGGATTCCATGGAACGTTCTGCACGATACTCCTGCACAAAACCGAGTATGGCATTGAGCATTAAGATGGCTAAAATCGTCACTGCATCGGCGATTTCTCCAAGCAGTCCGGATACAACCGTGGCCGCCATTAAAACGATCACCATAAAATCTTTAAATTGCCCCAGAAATAAAAAAACCGGATGCACACCTTTTTTTACGGCCAGAACATTTTTCCCGACCTCAACTAACCGGCGATGAACTTCTTTTACGCTCAATCCTTTACCCGGATGTACGTCCAAGACCTTGGCCACATCCAGCCACGGTAATACATGCCACGCTTGCTGCCGCATGTTTTTTCCCCCTTTTCGTGCATCGTGCATCGTGCATCGCGCCCCGCGCCTTATGCCGGTGGCTTTGTCCTCATGTAGTACATGCTTATTCCCAAAGACTGCGAAAAATGCCTGGTTAGAATAAGTGTGTTATACTAAAAAATAATTCAAGCAATGAAAGGAGTTCTCACATGGCCTTAGACGGTGTGACTCTCGCCCACTTGGTTAACGAGCTGGCTCCACAACTAATTGGAGCACGGATAGATAAAATTTTTCAGCCGGAAAAGGATGAAGTGTATTTCTTATTGCGGCATCAGGGAACCAAGCGCCTGCTGATGAATAGCAGTGCCACCGCCCCCCGTTTCCATCTCACCGAGGAAAACAAAAAAAATCCGCCCTTCCCACCGATGTTTTGTATGATTTTACGCAAACATCTCGAAGGCGGCAGACTCTTAAGTATCCGGCAAAGTGAGCTGGAACGGGTCGTCAGTTTTGACATTCAAAATTACAATGAGCGCGGCGATTTGGTCACCTTGCAACTCCACTTGGAAATTATGGGCAAACACAGCAACCTGATCCTGGTTGATCCGGCGACAAATACCATCCTGGACGGTCTGAAACGCTACACGCACTCTGTAAGCCGTTACCGCGAGGTACTGCCGGGAAGGGCCTACCTTGCGCCCCCCTCTCAAGGGAAACTTCCTCCCACAAGCAATGAAAAGCGGTGGCGACAAGCTCTCTTTGAGGAAAAATTGGATCGCCCTGTCAGCGCTGTACTGCTCGCTCGCCTTGCAGGGATTAGCCCTGAATTGGCACGGGAAATTGTCATTCAGGCAGGATTAACAACCGACACCCGCCTCGAACAATGCGG
>CAYWSF010000037.1:1256-10124 GCA_964460725.1 uncultured Desulfosporosinus sp. | reverse complement strand
GTAAGAAAAAAGTTTCATTCCTATTTGTATCGCCGCGTAGCGGCGAGATGGAGGTTATATGAAAAAGATCGGCTACTTTGGACCAAAAGGAAGTTTTACCGAAGAAGCAATGCATTTATTATTAGCCGCTCATTCCGAATTAAGCGAACCCCCAACTGAGCTAATATCTTTTCCTACCATCCCTCGCTTGCTTTATGCATGTGAAAACAAGGATATTAACTGGGCTTTTGTCCCTCTGGAAAATTCAACTGAAGGACAAGTTGGGGCTACTTTAGATACCCTGAGCCAAACTGAACATCTTTTCATTACCCATGAATACGTTCACCCTATTGTTCAATGCCTTATGGCATACGAACCTATGCCGCTTGAGCAGATTGAACGGGTTTATTCTCACGAACAGTCCCTGGGGCAATGCCGCGATTTCCTGGAAAAAAACCTCCCTCATGCGAAGCAAATCGTATGTCTAAGCAACTCGGACGCTGCCCAAAAAGTATCAACTATCCAAAAAAATTGTGCGGCCATTGGTCCGCGCCGGGCAGCTTCCATCTATAATCTTCATATTCTGCAAGAGGGTATTCAGGATATTGTGCTGAATGCCACACGTTTTGTGCTGGTCGGCCATGCCCTATCCCCCATGTCCGGCGGTGAAGATAAAACATCCTTGCTGGTTATCGCAGAAAATAAACCAGGTTCTTTATATCGTATTCTGGGGGAATTTGGCAAACGGCAGATTAACTTAAGCCGGATCGAATCGCGTCCCTCAAAAAGGAAACTGGGGGAATATGTCTTTTTTATTGATGTAGACGGTTACGTTTTTACCCCGCCGATTCAAGATGTCTTATGGGCACTGAAAAAAGCAAACATTGCTGTAAAATTGTTGGGTTCCTATGCCAAAGCACAACCCAATGAAGCAAAATGAAGGAAAGAGGGTCAATCCTCTCTCCTTTGTATTTAATTCACCCTGCATGGGAATAGTCTCACGATGAAAGTCCCTGACTCACCCCTTGGATAGATACTTCACTTTGTTCAGAATGACTTTGTTAAGGTTGACTTTGTCAGAATGACTATGTCAATGCAAAAAAAACTTGTCATAAGGATAGAGGATTTATCCTCTACCCTTATGACAAGTAGTATGAGAAACGCATCGGTCACACACCGACGGCACTTAAATAAACATCCGCTGAATGACTTCAGCTATCCCTTCCGGCTCGCATACTTCAACCGTTTTAGCGGGCTTTTCTTCTAACCCCTGTAACCCAGACGGTATTTTCCACCCAGTCAATTTACTTAAGTAATCCAGGGCTGCCCATTCGTCCCCCAAACCCTGCTGTTTATCTCCTTCTAAAGCGGTTAAAACACTGAGGGAAAATTTAAAAGGACTAGCCGTTGAGGCTATAACCGTAAATTTCTGATCATTTGTCGCGGCCAGATAATCCTCGTACACTTTCATGGCAACTGCCGTGTGAGGATCAAAGACATACTGATAGGCTTTAAAACTGCGGGCTATAGTTGCTAAAGTATCTTCTTCATCAGCCCAGCCGGCAAAGATGGTCTCTTGACAGCGTTTTAAGGTGAACGGATCGACTGTAAACGACCCTTGGTTAGCGGGGTCATACCAGGACTGAATTTTTTGCGCATCCCGACCACACATTTCATATAGAAAACGCTCGAAATTGCTCGAGATCAAAATATCCATTGACGGCGAAATCGTTTGAAAAAAGGCGCGCCGGCTTTGATAAACTCCTGAAGAAAAAAACTCTGTCAAAACATTGTTTGTATTTGATGCGCATATTATCCGGTCGATTGGCAGGCCCATGCGTCGGGCATAATAGGCCGCCAGCAAATTCCCGAAGTTACCGGTCGGAACTACTACATTTATCTTCTTTCCGGAGGCGACTTTTCCCTGTTCCACGGCCTGGAGGTAAGCCCAGCAATAATACACGATTTGCGGTACCAGTCGTCCCCAGTTAATGGAATTGGCTGAAGAAAAAATTATATTCTTCTGCTTAAACTGTTCCCTCAAATCGTCCGAAGCAAAAATGCTTTTGACTGCCGTTTGACATTGATCAAAGTTTCCCTTTACCGCGACTACGTGTGTATTTATCCCGTCCGTTGTTGTCATCTGACGTTCTTGAACCGCACTCACGCCACCGGCAGGATAAAAAACAACGATATCTATGCCTTCCCTATTTTTAAACCCTTCCAAGGCTGCTTTTCCGGTATCACCTGATGTTGCCACAAGAATCAGCACGTCTGTATCAAAATTACATAGCTTGAGACTGTGTTTCAGCAGGTCCGGCAACACTTGTAAGGCCATATCTTTAAAGGCAGCCGTGGGCCCGTGCCAAAGTTCCAATACTCCGAAATCCCCTACTGGAACCAGCGGTGCCGGATTTTGACCGTCAAATGTTCCATCAGAATATACATTTACTATTTGCGCAAGAGTATCCTCCGGAAACTCCACTAAATAGGGGGCCATAACACGCTGAGCGACATCACGATATGTTAACCCCCGCAGGTCTTGCCAATTTAAAGTGGGAATAACCGAAGGAACAAAAAGGCCGCCGCTTGGTACCATTCCTAATGTAATCGCTTGAGATGCCCTCTGTCCAAAAAGATTACCGCGTGTGCTTTCGTACAATTAAATACCCTCCAAAACTTATAGACTTGACTTATGCTTAACGCTTAACTTAGATACTTTAACCGTGTATATGCTTAACCCATATATTCTGCTGCAAAACCCTCATTTAGGGATCAATGGCTTTGAAAGTGGATCGATTATGTCCTTTTGATAAAGAAAACGGGATGTAATTGTTAATTTTGCAGGCATATCTCCCGTAATTGTGGCAGTATAACAACGCAAATTCAAAAAGGGGATTTTATGCAGCAGAAGCAATATATAACTTAAATATTATTAAATATTGCTTGATGAAGCTTGATGAATATAAAATATCAAAATCAAGCAACTTTAATTATTAGCAGCCTTAATTATAAAAAATCTATTCTTGTGAATCTTGGTCCGGTTTATCCGCCTGATTCAGCAAATCCCGAGTTGTTTCTGTGATTAAAAAATTCAGTTTCCTTCTCTCGGCAAGCCGATAAATTAAATTCGGCTGCTTAATCAATTGTTCCTTTTTCGCTCGCTGACATTTTTTTATGGCATATTCCAAACGAAGGGCATCACTCCATGACCCCACCTGCCATGCTTGTGCCAAAGAAACGGGAAGATGTGCAGCGGTATACTTTGCTCCGTTTCCCTTTGAAGCCCCACTGTTATGCTCTTGCACCCTCCTTAAGAGGTCCGTAGTTGCACCGGTATAGATCGAATTATTGCCACACCTGACAAGATATACCCAATAACTCATGCTTCACTCCCGACCATCCGCCAATGGTTGATCACTGTTTTGTGCCAGACATAAATCAGCACGATGCTGCTTATTTTCGTCCTGGTATGTCTTACAAACGCAAGCAACCGTACATTCTGTGCAATTTGGTTTCCTAGCCAGACAAATTCGTCTCCCTTGAAAAATCAAGAGATGATGGACGAGCGACCAACTTTCCCGTGGAAAAATCTTCATCAATTCTTGTTCCACTTTTTCCGGAGTCTTCCCCTGAGCGATGCCTAAACGATGAGCGACGCGAAAAACATGCGTATCCACGGCAATCGCCGGAATGCCAAAGGCATTACTAACTATTACATTGGCTGTCTTACGTCCCACGCCCGGCAATTGCAGCAACAAATCCAACTCCTCCGGTACCTGTCCGTGGAAATCCTCAACGAGAACTCGACATGCGGCTATAATATTTTTAGCTTTATTACGAAATAAGCCAAGTGAACGAATCCTGTTCTCCAGTTCAATTTGCCCTAAATCAAGAATGGCTTCAGGGGTATTTGCCTCAGAGAAAAGAGAAGCTGTGACAATATTGACTCTCTCATCAGTGCATTGCGCGGATAATATAGTGGCAATTAAGAGTTCAAAAGGCGAATTATACTCCAACTCACAACGCGCTTCGGGAAATTTCTCCTGTAAGGAGCCTAAGATGAACTCAGAGGGAGAATGACAATTGGGAGATTGACAATTGATTTGATTGATCTTGAAACCCTCCTGACGAAGATCATATGATTCTGTTATTTAGCTTGTATGGTATAGTTCTTTTTAAGAGAGTCGTTATCTATGTATCTGCAAATTCTATGTAGCTGCAAATTCAGTTTATCTGCGACGAATAAATAATTTCTTATTTATTTGGTGATTCTACTGTAAAAACCCCCATTTAGAGATCAATAGCTTTGAAAGTGGAACGATTATGTCCTTTTGATAAAGGAAACCGGATGTAATTGATAATTTCGTAGGTATATCTTACGTAATTGGGAAGAATAAGAATCGCAAACTCAAAAAAGGGACTTTATGCAGCTGAATCATTTGGTTAATTGACAAACTTTTTTATTTATATAAATAATCATCGATATAAACCTGTGATGATTAATTCCAGACGACTCCTTGATTCTGATAATGAACTTGTTTCCGTGTAAAATCATCAATCCATCTCTTTGAAAACTCTTCTTCTTTTTCTGGAACCAAAATAGTCAGTTTAACTGCTTCGGCAAATTCCTCTTCCTTAATGATCCAATTATGTTGACCTAACTGATATTTTAAAGGTTCAAACCATTCATACGGTACACTTAAATCCAAAACACAATACAAGCCCATTCTTTTCAATTCTGATTCATCGATTACTTGCCGTGCAACTCCACCGTAAGCTCTGAATAGCCCCCCTGTTCCAAGCAATACTCCCCCGAAATACCTCACTACAACCACAAGCACATTCCAGACATTTCGTTGTTGCAGAATATCCAGGATCGGGCGACCACCGGTCCCTTGCGGTTCACCATCGTCAGAAGACTTCTCAATCAATCCGTCGTACAAGCGATAGGCATAGACATAATGCCGCGCATTGGGATAATCTTCGCGAATCTCTTGCATAGCCTTTTCGATTTGCAATAATGAAGTTAGCGGAACAACAATAGCAATAAAACGTGATTTGTTAATTATTTGTTCGCGAGTGGTTACTTGAGATAACGTATAAAATCCTGCCATATTTACAATCCTAATTTGTGACTCAGGGCTTTGATAAATTCAAAGCGAGCACATCCTTATTATTTTTACTTTAACACATTCTATCTTATTCTATCACAAAAACAAGAGCGCTGTGAAAGTAGAACAACCGTCCCTTGCTTCCCAAAAGCCGTAATAATTACGTTATTTGGATGTTCACCAATTTTCATGATTGTTTGGGCTCTTACTCAAATACGAAGATAAATGCCTAATTATAGCAAATCCGCAGCTCGAAAGTGTTGATTTAACTAAATTTAGCCTTTTGGTTTTGTACCGGTTACAACCGCAACTACACCCCCGGCTAAATTATCAAAATGTGCGTCAATTAAGCCGCACTCTGTAAAAATCTGGGCTAATTCAGCCTGAGGGGGGAATTCGCGGGCTGAGTCAAATAAATATTGATAGGCACTTGCTTTTTTAGCCCATATTTTTCCCATTAAAGGCACTATCCTTTTAAAATATAACCAATATACTTGTTTAAACACCGGCAAAGAGGGTTTACCCATATCCAGGGATACAACCTTGGCTCCAGGCTTAACTACGCGCACCATCTCGCGAATTCCCTGACGCAAATCCGGCAAATTACGCAATCCCCAGCCGACCGTTGCGCCATCATAAGACTGATCCGGAAAAGGCAGCTTCATGGCATCTCCTTGGACAAATTGGATTTGACCCGGATTTGCGGACTGACGCAATGAGGTTTTGGCGATCTCGATCATATTTTTAGAAAAGTCTATGCCGGTAACCTTTCCTTCCGAGCCAACAGCTTTGCTAAGTTCCATGGAAAGCTGACCTGTCCCGCAACAAACATCCAGCATATGCATACCAGGCTTCGCACCGACTCGTTTTACTGTAAAACGCCGCCATCTCTTATCCATTCCCATACTCATTAAGCTATTCATTAAATCATAATTTTTCGCGATAGAATCAAAAGTCTCTTCGACATAAGTTGCTTTATCCTTACCGGCAAAATCCATACTGCATCTCCCTATCCATTTGCGCTTTACTGATCGGGACTATAGCCTATCTCATTCGGCCTATTATATCATTCGGCTTATATCATTAGACCTATATCATTCGACCTAAATCATTCGGGCTATATCATTCGGGCTATATCATTGGAAGAAATCCGAGCTTGTTACATTGATTCTTTCCAGTTGACTAATAATGTGCCAACATTCTTCCCAGCTGATGTTCATTTGACGTCGCCAGAAAACCATAGCCGCTCGCGTCTTTTCACAAGTTTGGTCATTAATCAGGTTTTGATTGGGTATTTTTCCGCCCCAGGCTTTAAGCCATTCCTGGTAACATTGAATGAATTCCGTTGATTTTTTTTTTAAAAATCTAATCGTATAAATACTGGTCAGCCAATGAATCACTTCATCTTCGCTGCCCCGGGAATATACTTGCCCATCCATGTCTTCCCCGGCGATTAACAGATGTAAAAATAAAAAGTGAATACGTACAGCCTGCCTTAAGGACTCTGGATTCATTTGGAAGAGTTCAGCAAACCTTCCTAAGGGCTTTAGAAATAGTTTAACACTTGGATCCCGATAAGTACAAATCCCGAAAGCGGCCAGTGGGATGGGAAAAATATCCTCCAGCCCACATTCTTTCAGTCGCTCCACTAAGTCACGTTCTGCTTGAACTAAACGTTGTTTTCTCATTGATATCTGATCCGTGGTTTCTTTTAAGTAAGATTCTGCATCTTTCGGGCGTTCCGGCAGGGAATCAGCCCATTCCCGCAAACGGGAGCGACGCGGCATTAGAATATCAATTAACGATCCTGTTTCTTGATGCAATAATTTAAATCCCTGGCGTACCCGTTCGGGATCGCGATATAATCCACGCATTAACATTTCAGCCGCACGTGGTATTTCCATTGATTCCTCAAAACGAACTATTGACTCCCCGTTTCTCTGCGGAAATTTCAGTCCCATTGCCTGCTCAATCTCTAACCGTAATGAAGACACCTCGATCCCCCCTAGCCTTAGACCTTTCCTCTAATTTCATCATATGGATTCTAATGGGGATTCAGACCATTACCGGATAAAGTTGACCATTAAACACCATTTTGTTAGTATTAGTAAAAACAAAAATCAGAAATGAGCTGACTTAGATGTCTAAGCGCACCTATCACCAATTTACTCTGGACACTTTTCAAGAAAAGGCATTAGATGCTATTGATGCCGGAAAATCCGTGATTGTGGCCGCACCTACAGGTACAGGTAAGACCCTAGTGGCCGATTACTTAATAGAAAAAGCAATGAATGAACATTTGAGGGTAATCTATACGGCCCCGATCAAAGCGTTAAGCAATCAAAAATACAGAGATTTCAAAGCACAGTTTGGGGAAGAGGCAGTGGGTATTATGACGGGGGATGTTGTCCTCAATTCCACCGCTCCTCTTCTGATCATGACCACAGAAATTTTTCGCAACCAGGTGATCACGGAAGATCCGAACCTGGTGAATGTATCGCATATTATTTTTGATGAAATTCACTGGCTGAATGACGAGGAACGCGGAACCGTATGGGAAGAGTCCATTATTTTAGCGCCTTCAAAGATGAAGCTTTTGGGTTTAAGTGCAACCATTGCTAATGCCCAACAATTAGTGAATTGGATTAAATCGATACGGCATGAGGATGTGGTACTGATCGAAGAGTCGAAACGAGTTGTCCCTTTAGCTTACTATTACTACACCAAGGACACCGGCCTTGTCAATTATGAACAACTCTGGCTCTATTATCGCCGGCGGCTCAAAGAGAATATTAACTATGAAAAGCCCTTTGAACCCACTACTCACTTAGACCTGATCCGTGAAATTCAGGATGATCATCTGCCCATACTTTATTTTGTTTTCAGTCGGAAACTATGTGCCCAAAAAGCCCAGGAATTAGGAATGAATGCTAATTATTTAAGTTCTGCGGAACGCCAGATTGTTGAAAAGAAATTCTTCCTGACATTTGGTCCGGAAAGCAACCGGTCGTCTTCGACTCGTCAACTCAATCGTTTGTGTGCCAAAGGTATCGCTTATCATCATGCCGGTTTGCTGCCTTCCCAAAAGGTGGTAGTTGAAGAACTCTTCCTGGAACGCTTGATTAAAGTGCTCTACTGCACGGAAACTTTTAGTGTCGGTATTAACTATCCCGTCAAATCTGTTTGTTTTGACTCATTGACTAAATATGACGGACGCAATTTCCGTCCGCTTGCCAACCACGAATTTTTCCAAATGTCCGGTCGCGCCGGGCGGCGAGGGATTGATGAAAAAGGGTTTTCTTTTGCTCTTGTGGACTTTGCTCACATGGAAAAAGAGCCACCCCCTAAATTCCATTTAAACTTGCTTGAACCATTGACCAGCCAATTTAGGCTTACCTACAATACGGTGCTGAATCTCATTGCGTCTCTTACCCAAAAGCAGATTGAAACCTACTTTCAAAAAAGTTTTGCTGCCTACAGTTATAATTTAAACTCTAAACAACTGCACGCCGAATTGGCCCAAGTTCAGCAGCGCTATAAAAAAGTGCAATCTCACTTCTGCGAAGCAGTTGGCACATTAAACTGTCCTTTAAAATATCACCCCAAAAGAAAGGAATTAGAGAGGCTGAAGAGAACGTATAAGTCTTTGGGTCCACGCAAGCAAAATCGCGTTTACGGACGGGAAATGGCCCGAAAAATCCGGGTATGGGATAAGCAGTTATCCTTGTCTCCAAAGATTTGCCCCCCTGCACGCAAAAACAACTGCCAGGGACAT